>NZ_DAIPZF010000014.1:0-74513 GCF_036782355.1 Cypionkella sp. | reverse complement strand
ATGCCACCGCCTGCACGCTGGCCGGCCTATCCGCCGCGCGGTTGGGGTAGGGGGGGCATCAAAGCCAAGGTGCAAAGACGATGCAGGATCGCGGCTCGCACTGTCAGGCCATCAACACCCGAGGGTGCCAGCATCAAGAAAGGCTGCAAGCGGAGGTCGTCGGGAAATAAGATGAGTTTGTGCAAACTGATCAACTTTAGGTGAATTGCAGCCAATGCAATATTAACCCAAGTTTTAATTAAAAGTGGCAGCCCGTAGGGGAGTCGAACCCCTCTTGCCTGGTTGAAAACCAGATGTCCTAACCGATAGACGAACGGGCCACTGGGGCGCTTCCTAGAGGGTAATTCGGTGGGCTGCAAGGGGGGAAAAGCGGGTTATCTGTCTATTTTTTCAGCCATCAGTGCAATGGCTTGTTGGTAGACGGTGGCGGCGTTCCATTCTTGAATGACGGCAAAGTTCGGCGCGCCTTCTTGGTAGGCTTTTCCTGCCTGCCAGCCCTTTTGCGCAAGGTAATTGGCGGTTGTGGCCATGGCGTCAGTCAGGTTCTCGAGGTCAATGCGGCCGTCACCATTGCCGTCAACGCCGTAGCGCTGCGCATTGCCCATCAGGAACTGCGTGTGGCCCCATTCGCCATGTTTGGCACCTACTGTGGTCGGGCTGATTGCGCCCTGATCCACCATTTGCAGCGCTGCGATCAGATGCGGTTTGAAGTAATCCGACCGCCTGCAATCCCAAACCAAAGTCGCCACCGCCGAGACGATATTGGTATCGCCCATAAAACCGCCAAAACCGGTTTCCATACCGTGGATCGCCAGTAAAACCCCCGCTGGCACGCCGTATTGCGCCTCAAGGGCTGCAAAAAGCGCGGCATTCTTGGCTTTGCGTTTGCGGCCCTGCGCCACGATGGTCTCGGCCCCGCGCAGGGCCATGAATTTCTCCAGCGTGTATTTAAAGCTTTTTTGATTGCGGTCGGCCGAGATGGTGGCGGTCGAATAACGCGCGGCCTTGAGGGCGGCAAGGCCCGCGGGCCCAACACCTGCTGTCTGCGCTTCGGCCGCTATTGCAGGCTTCCAGCCGTCAAATCCAGCCGAGCTATTGCCACAGGGCGCGGCCCATATCTGGCTCGCGATGAACAGGGCAGGGATCAGCGTTATGATAAATGATTTTGGCATCGGACGCCTTTATGTAAAGCACTATCGCCCCAGCATAGCGGCATGGCTTTGACACGCAAGATCGCTGTTGTGCCTGCCATCTAACAGGCGACAGACATGGCAAAGGCGCAGGGAGGCTCCCTGCGCCTTTCGCTCGTTTCAAGGCTGTTTACACCGCGTTCTCGGGTTTTTTGCCCATGATGATCATGCCAAGGATATCCTCGTCGGTCACCTCGTTGACGTTCACCGTGCCCACGCGCTGGCCGTTCTTCATCACCACGGCGCGATCGCAAAGATCCATCACCGCGTGGATGTCATGCTCGATCAGGAAGATGCCGATGCCTTGCTTTTTCAGTTCGGCAATCAGCTCGGCAACCATCTGGGTTTCTTGTGGCCCCAGCGCTGCGGTCGGCTCGTCCATGATCAGGATCTTGGCATTGAAATAGACCGCGCGGGCGATGGCCACCGATTGGCGCTGACCACCCGACAGGGCAGAAACCGGCACATCAAACTTGCGGAAGTTCGGGTTTAGACGCGCAAGGATCTTGCGAGTCTCAGCCTCCATCGCGCTGTCGTCCAGAAAACCGCCTGGGCCAACAATCTCGCGGCCCAAGAACAGGTTCGAGGCTGCGTTCAGGTTATCCGCCAGAGCAAGCGTCTGGTAGATCGTCTCGATATTATAGCTGCGTGCGTCGCGCGGGTTGCTGATCTCGGCCTTTTCGCCGTTGACATAGATCTCGCCCGCGTCGGCCTGATAGGCCCCCGACAGACATTTGATCAGCGTTGATTTGCCCGCACCATTGTGGCCCAAAAGGCCAACAACTTCGCCTGGATAAAGGTCGATCGAGACATGATCAACCGCCTTGATGCCGCCAAAGGCGATCGAGATATCGCGCATCTCGACCAGAGGTGTTCCTGATTTGCTCATTTCGTCACCCCTCAATTGGTTTTCTTGCGGTAGATGATGTCAAGATAGACAGCCAGCACCAGCGCCAAGCCGACTACGATTTTACGGTAAGACCCGTCACCGTAACCGATCAGCACCATGCCGGTTTGCAAGCTTTGGATCACCATAGTGCCGATGATGGCGCCGTAGATGGTGCCCACACCGCCCGCAAGCGAGGTGCCGCCGATCACAGCCGAGGCGATGACGTAAAGCTCTTCCAGATCGCCCAATGCGTTGGTGGCAGAGGTCAGACGCGCCGAGGCAACCACAGCGGCAAGACCCGCCAGCATCCCCATCAGCGCAAAGATCTTCACCGTCATCATCCGCGTGTCGATGCCCGAAAGCGCTGCCGCCTCTGGGTTGCCACCGATGGCAAAGACATAGCGGCCAAAGCGGGTGCGGGTCATCAGAATGGTCATGCCGATGCCAACTGCCGCCAAGATCAACACGGGGATCGCAAAGCCGTGGCTGATGAACAGCTCGCTTGGCGGGGTGCTGATATTATGCGCCTCGGCATAGGCTTTGACGATGCCAATAGGCCAAGGGTAGGCGTCAACCACCAGCACGGCGGCAATCAACACGCCACAGGCAAGCCCTGCTACCGTTGCTTCAGCCCAAAGCGGGCGAAGGCGGAAGTCGTGCTTCATTCGGTTCATGCGGCCGCGATACATCAGCAGCAAGACCACAGCACAGCCCAAAAGCCCAACGATCCAGCTGCCGGTCGAGCCGATGGCACCATAAGGCCCGCCGCCCAGCAGGGCAAAGTTCTGATCTACCGGCGCAATGGTCTTGCCGTCGGCCACCAAAAACGCAGCCCCGCGCCAGATGAGCATGCCGCCCAGCGTCACGATAAATGCCGGAATGGCAAGGTAAGCGGTCAGCCAGCCCTGCAAGCAACCAATCAGTCCGCCCAGCAGGATGCCGACGATCACTGTGATCACCCAGATCGCCGGATGGCCAAGGCCCAGATATTGCGGCAGGATATTGACCTGCAACACGCCCATGATCATGCCGGTAAAGCCGACGATCGAGCCTACTGACAGGTCAATGTTGCGGGTGACGATGACCAGAACCATGCCCGTGGCCATAATGCCCGTCACAGCGGTCTGCACCGACAGATTCCACAGGTTGCGCGGGGTCAGAAAGACGCCGCCACCCTTGAAAAACACGCCGTAAAAATGAAAGCCAAGCCAAATAAGGATCAGCGCCCCAACCATGCCCAGCATGCGGGTGTCCAGTTCGGTAGCACGCACGAATTTGGCAACCGGATTCAGCTTTGCGGTACTGACCTGAGGCGCGTGCTCTTGATGTTCGTTGGTGTCTGTCATGTCCTCATCCAGCATCCGAGAGGGGAAGGCGCAGCCGTTTTGCAAAGAGTTTAGATCAAATCTGTGATCGTATCTGCACGCGCGCCTATAAAAAAGGCGCCACCCAAGCGGGTGACGCCCCTGTTTTAGCCTAGATTACTGGCAAGCAGCAACGTCAGCCATTGCACCTTCGCAGGCAGCCTCTTTGGTGATGTGACCTGCGTCAATCGCCAAGTTCAGCGTGTCTTTGGTGATCGGGGTTGGCGAAAGCAGGATCGCGTTCATCTCAACGCCATTGGCGCCGCCGTTGAACTTGGATGCGCCAGCGATGGCGTCCAAAGCGGTGCCTTCAGCCAAAGCCGCTGCGATTTCGCCAGCAGCTTTACCCAGTTGACGCGAGTCTTTCCAAACCGAAACGGTCTGGGTGCCACGGGCCACACGGTTGATAGCTGCCAGATCGCCGTCTTGGCCGCCGACTGGGATCACAAGACCCTGTGCGGACAAAGCTGCAACCACGCCGCCTGCCATGCCGTCGTTTTCCGACAGAACAGCGTCAACTGCGTTGTTGTTGGCGGTCAGGATCTGCTCCATGTTCTTCTGAGCATTCTCTGGCTTCCAGCCGTCGGAGCTTGCTTCGCCAACGATCTTGATGGTGCCGGCTTTGACAGCATCGCCGATGACTTCTTCCATGCCTTCACGCAGGAAAGCAGCGTTTGGATCGCCTGGGTCGCCCAGGATGATCGCGTAGTTGCCGTCGCCTTTAACTTTCATGACTTCTTCAGCGATGATCTTGCCAACGCCTTTGTTGTCGAAGGTCAGATAGAAGGTGCGTGCATCTTCGATCAGACGGTCGTAGCCAACCACTGGAATGCCTTCGGAAGCGGCTTTCTCGATGGCAGGACCGATTGCGTCTTTGTCCCAAGCGTTGATGATCAGAGCGTTTGCGCCCTGTGCGATCAGCGCGTCAACGTCCGACAGCTGCTTTTCCGACGACGACTGAGCGTCAGCCGAAATATACTCGTCGCCAGCGGCTTCGATAGCTGCTTTCATTGCAGCTTCGTCGATCTTCCAGCGCTCTTCTTGAAAGCTCGCCCAAGACACGCCGATTTTCTTGCCTTCTGCGAGTGCAGCCGACGAAAAACCTGCTGCGGCGATAACCGCAAGCATAATTACCTTACGCATTGTAATCCTCCCTATGGATTCGGTCGCTTATCTGACCTGTTCTGCAGATTCGCTAGAACTGCCGCAAATTTGCCGCGAATAAATTCAGTTGTCAAAATAAAACTGTCGCGTAACATCCGGATGTGACAGAAATTCTGCATGCGCACTGCTGCATTGCAGCGAAATTCATGATTTTTAGTGATTTTGCTGCGTTTTTTGTTAGGGGAGCGAATAAATGTCAGCCGATGGCCTGGGCCACAGCGATCTTGAGGACGAATCGAAGGCGGCACTTCAGGGCTTTGGGCCGCTGATTCCGCCCTTGTCCGAATCGATGCGCCCGTTGCGCCAGCAGGTATTTGACCGCGTGCGCGCAACGGGTTTGGTGGCGCGGGTGCAGGTGGCCAAAGATCTGGGGGTCTCACCGGCCACCGTGACCACGATTACCTCGGAATTGATCGAGGCGGGGCTGATCGAAGAGGTCGCAGCCCCGCGCGATAGCGACTCGGGGCGTGGCCGCCCTGCGGTGGCTTTGGGGGTGCGGCGCGGCGCGCATCTGGTGGCGGGCATGAAAATGTCAGACCGTGAGCAATCGGCGGTTATCGTTGATTTTGCAGGCAATTTGGTGGCCAATGAGGTGCTGCCGCGGAGGCCAGGGGCGCTGTCGTCGGCCGGCATGCTGGATGCGATCGAGTCGCTGCTGACCCGGGTCTGCGACAAAGCCGGCATTCATCGCTCGGCGCTGTCGGGGGTTGGGATTGGCTTGCCGGGCTTTATTGATAACGCCGAAGGTCTGGTGCTGTGGTCCTCGACCCTAACAGAGCGCGGGGTGGGGCTGGTGGATATGGCGCAACGTCGGCTGCAACTCCCCGTTTTTATTGACAATGATGCCAATCTGGTTGCCATGGCCGAGCTTTGGTTTGGCGCGGGGCGCAGCTTGGCGGATTTTGCGGTTGTCACCTTTGAACACGGCGTTGGCATGGGCTTTGTGATGAACCACAAGCTTTATCGCGGCGCGCGACGTTTGGGGATGGAGCTGGGCCACACCAAGGTGCAGCTGGACGGGGCGCTGTGTCGCTGCGGCCAGCGCGGTTGCCTCGAGGCCTATGTCGCCGATTACGCGCTTGCACGCGAGGCCAGCACAGCGCTGAATTGGGGCGACCGCGAGGGCCAGCCGATATCTGTGCTGTTGGAAAGTCTTTATGAACAGGCGAAATCTGGCGATGTCACCGCCCGCAGCATCTTTCGCCGCGCGGGGCGGTATTTGGCGGTGGGGCTGGCCAATGTGGTCAATCTGTTTGACCCCTCGCTGATTATTCTGTCCGGCGAGCGGTTGAAGTTTGACTATCTTTACGCCGCTGAAACTCTGGCCGAGATGGATCATCTGGCGATCAACACAGGCCGTCCGCGCCCGCCGATCGAAATTCATGCTTGGGGCGATCTGCTTTGGGCGCATGGCGCCGCAGCGCTGGCACTGTCGTCGGTGACCGAGCGTATCCTTGCGGCAAGCCGCGAGATAGCCGCGCAATAAACCCAGTTATATCTTAGGGTTGAGAGATGCGTTGCATCTGCGGCACATGGCTAGACAGCATACCATCCGGCGCGAAAATGAAAAACAGCGCACCGAAATAGGCCAGAGCAAAAACAATGGCAGCCCCAAATGTAGCACGTTTTGCGCGGGAATTGGGCAGCGATTGGGTCATGATGATTTCCTATACACAAAGCATAGACGATGCTGGGACCCTACGCTGCGATTTTGATTCTGCAAAGTACAATCATCTACGGTTTAACTCGTGATTTATGCAAATCAGCAGCGAAAGTCGGTTTTCCTCTTGGATATCGGCCACATCGCCTGCATCCTGCTATCGGCAAAACTTTGCCGATGGGGGATTTTAAGCGATGGCGGCAGGGCGCAGGCGATGATCACGCAGAAAATGAAATATGCGTTGAAGGCCCTTTTGGTGCTGGCCGATGAGGCGGCAAGTGCGGCGCCAGCAGCCTTGACGATCGAGGCTGTGGCCAAGCGTTCGGGCACGCCCAAACGCTTTCTCGAGCATATTTTGCTGGATCTGCGCAACGCGGGGTTGATCTCGTCAACGCGGGGGCGTTCGGGCGGTTATGTGCTGATCAAGCCGCCGGCAGAGGTGTCGATTTCCGAGCTGTTGCGGCTGATTGATGGCCCGATAGCGCCGCTGCCCTGCCTGTCGCGGCGGGCCTATCAGCGCTGCGAAGACTGCGTCGACGAAGACAGCTGCCGGATTCGCAAGGTCTTTGCCGACATCTTTTGGTCGTACCTTTTGCTGATCGAGTCGCTGTCGCTGGCCGATATGCTGCGCTCGGATGCGGTGGCGGGGCAGGTTTTGGGCGTGCAAAGCTAGGCGGGGATGCGGCTTGCAAGGTATTGCGCAAACTCGAAATTTGGCCGCTCGAGATGGCTAAGCGGCCCCGGTGCTGAAAGCCCGGCTTCGATCCCGGCATAGACTTTCTCGACACAATCCTTGTCTTCGATATTCACATCATCAAGCAGCGCCTTGACGGTTTTCAGATAGCCCTCGGCCTTTGGATCGGCGCACCAATCGCGCGACATGCCGCCGCCATAAAGCACATTCACATGATCGGCCCCATCGGGTGTCAGGCACAGATACCAAAAATAGCCCGGCGTCAGAGTAATCATCAGCGAAGGGTAGATCGACAACAGCCAAGTGATGCGGCGCTGATCGCCGACAAGCTCTGTGTTATCAGGATGCGCCAAAGACAGCGGAATGCTGTCGTTTTTCATGATGAAATGGTAGTTGAAGGCAGGCGAGCCTTCGGGGCAGGTCATTTTCATCAGATCAACCGACCCGCCAATGGTGCCCGCATGGCAGACCGGCAGGTGATAGCTTTCCATGAAATTCTCGGCCAGAACCTTCCAATTGGTGCGCCAGCGAAAGCTTTCGCGAAAGGTCTCGCGGTAAGAGGCCATATCCAGATATCCGACAAGGTTTTCAACCTCTTGCAAGCTTTCGCGCGGGTCGGGGGCATCTGGGTTCAGGCTGACCATGATCCAGCCCAGCCAGTCTTGGCAGCGGATGGTTGGCAGCGCGATCTGGTCTTTGCAAAAGGCCTGATTGCCCGCCATGGCTGGGGCCCCGCGCAGCGATCCGTCAAGATTATAGGTCCAGGCGTGATAGGGGCAGACGATGGATTTGGTGGTGCCGCGCCCCTCCAGCAGCTTGGACATCCGGTGCCGGCAGACATTCGACATCGCCCGCAAGTGGCCGTCTTTGTCGCGCAGCACGATGATCGGCTCGCCGGCAATCTCCATGGTCAGATAATCGCCCGCATTTGGCAAAGCATCGGCCCGGCCTGCGCAAAGCCAGTCTTGGCCAAACACGTGCTTTTGTTCCTGCGCCAGAAATTCGGCGCTGGTATAGACCGATTTCGGCATCGCATGCGCTTGGCTAAAGGGCACAGAGACATTGGCATGCAGCTCGGCTGCGGCAGAGGTCGGCTTGGTCATGGCATCCTGCTTTCGCAAAAGGTTCGCTTAGTTGGCAGCAAGGCGGCGCAAAGCGCAAGTCAATCTTGGCTAAGGGCTGCTTGCCGTCAGGCTTTGCGCCGCCGCGATCAGCGCTTGGGTCGAGGGCAGGGTGGCGGCATAGGCGGGCCCTGTGGCGATAAAGCTGTCGGTGGCGGTCAGCCGCGCGGTTTTGGCCGCACTGCTTTCGGCAAACAGCGCCATCAGCGCCTCGGCAATGCCGCCCGAGTGGCGGGTTTCATCGACGATCAGGATATGGCGGCAGCCTTTGGTGGCAGCAATCAGTGCCTGTGTCGGCAGTGGCGACAGCCAGCGCATATCAATGATGCGGGTGGCAAGCCCCAAAGCGGTCAGCGCGGGCAGGGCTTGCTGTGCCAGATAACAGCCATTGCCAAAGGTCACGATGGCCAGATCTTCGCCCAGACCCTGCTGGCCAACCTGACCAAAGCCGATGGTCTGATCGGGGGCGGGATAGGTCTGCATCCAGGCGCCGTCTTTGTCCGCGTGCAGATCGCGCATCGGGTAAAGGGCGATGGGTTCGACGAAAACCACCAGCCGTTGTTCCTCGCGCGCCAGCCGTGCGCATTCGCGCAGCATCATCGCGGCCTCTGCGCCATTCGACGGGCAGGCCAATATCAGCCCCGGAATATCGCGCAGCACCGCCAGCGAGTTGTCGTTGTGAAAATGCCCGCCAAAGCCTTTTTGATAGCCCAGCCCCGCGATGCGCAAGACCATCGGGTTGCTGTATTGCCCGTTCGAGAAAAACGGCAAAGTGGCGGCCTCGCCGCGCAGCTGGTCTTCGGCATTGTGCAGATAGGCCAGAAATTGAATCTCGGGGAAGGGCAAAAAGCCGTTTTGCGCCATGCCGATGGCAAGGCCTAGGATAGATTGCTCGTCCAGCAGCGTGTCGATCATCCGCGTCGCGCCAAAGCGCTGCGCAAGCTTTTGGGTCACGCCGTAAACCCCACCCTTGCGGCCGATGTCTTCGCCCATCATCACCATCTCGGGGTGGGTCAGCATCAGATCGGTCAGCGCCCAATTGATCAGCCGCGACATGATCTGCGGCTGATCCATCACCGCCATATCCGCGCCAAAGGCGGCTGCGCGCGCGGCAGGGCTTGGGCCATTGCTGGCGGCGTTGTGGCGCTTGGGCGGGATGATCGCGGCCATCACATCGCTGGCGCTTTGCAGCTTGGGGCGGGCGGTGGCCAGATCAGACAGCCGTGCGACTTCGATCTGGGTCTCCAGATAGATCTGCAAGGCATGCTCTGCGGTCAGCGCGCCCGATTGATCCAACAGCCGCACCGCCTGCAACAGCGGGTCTTGCGCCTCTTCAGCCTCGACCTCGGCGCGCGGCAGATAGGTGGTGGGCACATCGGCCCCGGCATGGCCATAAAGCCGAATGGTTTTCAAATGCAAAAACGCCGGTTTGCGGCGGCTGCGGGTAAACTCTGCGGCCTGCTGCGCGACGCGGTAGGTCTCGAAGATATCCAAGCCATTGGCGTGGAAATAGCGCAGGCCCGGCCGGTTTGAAAACGAGGCCGCGATCCAGCCGTCAGGGGTCTTGGTGGAAATGCCAATGCCATTGTCTTCGCAGCAAAACAAAATCGGCAGCGGATGCGATTGATAGGCGGTCCATTGCGCGGTGTTAAAGGCACCTTGCGCGGTGGAATGATTGGCCGAAGCATCGCCAAAGGAACAAAAGATCAGCGCGTCATCGGGCAGGCTTGCGTGTTCGGGCCGCGCCTTGCGGGCGGCACCAATGGCATAGGCCGCCCCCACCGCCTTGGGCAGATGGCTTGCGATGGTCGAGGTTTGCGGCGGGATGTTCAGCGCCTTGGACCCCAGCACCTTATGCCGCCCGCCCGAGATCGGATCCTCGCGCGAGGCCGCAAAGGACAACAGCATGTCATAGGCCGGGGTTTGGCCCGGCACTTGCCCCGCACGGGCAATCTGAAACGCCGCGTCGCGGTAGTGCAAAAACGCCATATCGCTGGGCCGCAGCGCGCGCGCCACAGCCGCAAGGCCTTCGTGGCCAGACGATCCGATGGTGTAAAAGCCTTTGCCCGCCCGCTGCATCACCCGACTTTGCCGGTCAAGCGCGCGCGAGATACAGGCGGCGCGGTAAATCTCGACCGCCTCAGCCGCGCTTAACGGGCCAGAGGCCGGCGCGCCTGCGGGAAAGTCGCGCGCGGCCACACGGCGCAGAAAGTTGTCATGAACGATATCGGCGCGGTCCATCGCAGGCTCCTGTTTTCGGCCAGACTAGCCGATTGTGGCGCGGGGATGAAGCCACCGCTTGCACCCGCCTTTCTGGCCTTAGCAGAGCATTTGCTCTGGACATAAGGAAATGCCAGCACTTCCCTGATGATACCAGATGAGGGGTCGCATCGGGCGGCCCAAAGCTATTGAAGAGGTCAGGCCATGGATGGCTATACGAACGCCAATGATATCAGCGCTGTGATCGCCGCCGATAAGGCGCATGTCTGGCATCACCTAAGCCAGCACAAGGGCTACGAATCCCCCGATGTCGATCCGCGCATCATTGTCGAGGGCAAGGGCCTGCGGGTTTGGGATGCGCGCGGCAAGGAATATATCGACGCGGTTTCGGGCGCTGTCTGGACGGTGAACGTGGGCTATGGCCGCACAAGCATTGCCGACGCTGTGCGCGACACGCTGGTTAAGATGAACTATTTTGCCGGCGTTGGCGGCTCGGTTCCGGCGGCTTTGTTTGCCGAACGGTTGATCTCGAAAATGCCGGGCATGAGCCGGGTCTATTATTCCAACTCGGGCTCTGAGGCCAACGAGAAGGTCTATAAGATGGTGCGCCAGATCTCGCACAAGCATCATGGCGGCAAGAAGTGGAAGATCCTGTACCGCGAGCGCGACTATCACGGCACCACCATCGGCACTTTGGCGACCAGCGGTCAGGCCGAGCGCGCGGCGCAATACGGGCCCTATCCTGACGGCTTTGTGATGGTGCCGCACTGCCTTGAGTATCGCAAGCAGTGGGATGTCGAAAACTACGGCGAGCGCGCAGCCGATGCGATCGAAGAGGTGATCCTGCGCGAAGGCCCAGATACCGTCGGCGCAATCGTGCTGGAACCCGTGACCGCAGGCGGTGGCGTGATCACCCCGCCCGAAGGCTATTGGCAGCGGGTTCAGGAAATTTGCAAGAAATACAACGTCTTGCTGCACATTGATGAAGTGGTTTGTGGCCTTGGCCGCACCGGCACTTGGTTTGGCTATCAGCACTACGGCATCAAGCCGGATTTCGTGACCATGGCCAAGGGCGTGGCCTCGGGCTATGCCGCGATCTCTTGCACTGTCACCACCGAAGAGGTGTTTTCGCTGTTCAAGGATGCGGGCGATACCATGTCGTATTTCCGCGACATCTCGACCTTTGGCGGCTGCACCGCGGGGCCTGCGGCGGCGCTGGAAAACATGCGCATCATCGAGGACGAAGACCTGCTGAACAACACCCTGAAGATGGGCGCGCGGGTGATGGATAACCTGAACGCGCTGATGGACAAGCACAAGGTTATTGGCGATGTGCGCGGCAAGGGGCTGTTCTGCGGCGCGGAATTGGTGGCCGATCGTGTCACCAAAGAGCCGATGGATGAAAAGAAAGTCATGGCTGTGGTGGCCGATTGCAACGCCCAAGGCGTGATCATCGGCATGACCAACCGCAGCTTGCCGGGGCTGAACAACACGCTTTGCCTCAGCCCAGCCCTGATCGCCACTGCCGATGATATCGACCAGATCACCGGCGCGATCGACAAGGCCCTGACCAAGGTCTTTGGCTGATCTTTTGATCGTCTGATCTGATAAAAACCG
This sequence comes from Cypionkella sp., assembly GCF_036782355.1. NCBI lineage: Bacteria > Pseudomonadati > Pseudomonadota > Alphaproteobacteria > Rhodobacterales > Paracoccaceae > Cypionkella > Cypionkella sp. The sequence goes on along the minus strand of NZ_DAIPZF010000014.1, from coordinate 62,594 downwards.
CCGTGCGCCCTTGGCTGCGGCGGTTTTTTCATGGCGCCAAGCGCTATCGGCCGGGGCTTGACATTCCCGCAGCCTCAGCCGCCTATAAGTCCAGCTGATCAGCCAAATGAGGCCAGCCAAACGAGGCCAGAATGTCGATCCCCGCCGAAGCCTTTGTCCTACCTGCCGCCGCACGCGGCACGCTGCAACAACGCATCCGCCAGATGGTGACCGAAAGCGTGCTGTCGGGGCGGTTTCGCGCCGGGCAAAAGATGCCCTCGTCGCGCGGCTTGGCCGAACATCTGGGCATCAGCCGCATCACCGTGACGCTGGCCTATGCCGAATTGGTCAGCGCCGATTATCTGTCGGCCAAGGGACGCTCGGGCTATTTCATCTCGGAAAACGCGCCGCGCGCGCCGGAATTGCCCGCCCGCGCGCCGCGTGCCGAGGGGGCCGATTTCGCGCGGCTGACGGGGGGGCGCTATTCGGGCTTTGAAACCGTGAAGCGGCCGTTGGATTGGGACAATTACGATTTTCCCTTCATCTATGGTCAGGCGGACCCAAGCCTGTTTGATCACCAAAACTGGCGGCTTTGCGCGCTGCGCGCCTTGGGGCGCAAGGATTTTGCTGCGCTGACCAGCGATATGTATGACCGTGATGATCCGTTGTTGATCGAGCATCTGCTTCGCTCGATCCTGCCACGGCGCGGGATTGCCGCGCGCGAGGATGAGGTTTTGCTGACCATGGGGGCGCAGAACGGGCTTTGGATCACCGCGACCGCGCTTTTGGGGCAGGGGCGGCGGGCGGTGGTGGAAAATCCCGGCTATTCGGGCCTGCGCGGGATTTTGGCGCCTTCGGGGGCAGAGGTGATCTCGGTCGATGTCGATGCTGATGGGTTGCCGCCTGATGCGGTGCCCAAGGGCGTCGATGTGGTCTTTACCACCGCCAGCCACCAATGCCCGACCAATGCGACGATGCCGCTGGAGCGGCGCTTGGCGCTGCTGGAGGCGGCAGGGCGCGAGGGCTTTGTGATTGTCGAGGATGACTACGAATTCGAGATGTCGTTTCTTAAACCCGTTTCGCCGGCGCTGAAGTCTTTGGACAGCGAGGGGCGGGTGGTCTATGCGGGGTCGTTTTCGAAAAGCGTGTTTCCGGGGATGCGGCTTGGCTATCTGGTGGGGCCTGCAAGCTTTATCCGCGAGGCGCGTGCCTTGCGGCTGATGATGCTGCGCCATCCGCCTGGGCATATTCAGCGCACGGTGGCCTATTTTCTAAGCCTTGGCCATTATGACGCGCTGATCAACCGCATGCGCAACGCCTACCGGCGGCGCAGGCAGGTGATGGAAGAGGCGATCCGCGAGACGGGGCTGGTGGTGGCAGGGCAGGGCGGCTTTGGCGGTTCGAGTTTCTGGATGCGCGCGCCTGCGGGGGTGGACACCGAGGTGCTGGCCGAAGCGCTGCGCGGCGAGGGCGTGCTGATCGAGCCGGGGCGGGTGTTTTTCGACCCGCAGCAGGCGCCGAAGAATTTCTACCGGCTGGGCTATTCCTCGATCTCGCCTGCGAAGATCCCCGAAGGCATTGCGCGCATCGCGGCAGCTATTCGGCGGGCCTGAGCGCGCAACCTGTAGGCCAGCGGGGCGCTGCCCCGCACCCCGGGATATTTGTGCCAAGATGAAAGCCGGTTCTGGCGCTATCGGGGTTTTATGTCTGGCCCTAAGGCGGTTTTCGGTGGCGGCATAACATCGGGGTAAGGCGCGATGCCAGAGGAGAGATTGCGATGCGGATGACCACGGAAGAAGCTTTTATCAAAGTGCTGCAGATGCACGGGATTGAACATGCCTTTGGCATTATCGGTTCGGCCTTTATGCCGATCTCGGATCTGTTTCCGCGCGCGGGGATTACCTTTTGGGATTGCGCGCATGAGGGCTCGGGCGGGATGATGGCGGATGGCTATACCCGTGCCTCTGGCAAGATGTCGATGATGATCGCGCAAAACGGGCCGGGGATTACCAATTTTGTCACTGCGGTGAAGACGGCTTATTGGAACCACACGCCGTTGCTGCTTGTGACGCCGCAGGCGGCGAATAAGACCATTGGCATGGGCGGCTTTCAAGAGGTCGAGCAGATGGCGCTGTTCAAGGATATGGTGGCCTATCAAGAAGAGGTGCGCGATCCGAGCCGGGTGGCCGAGGTGTTGAACCGCTGCATCTTGAACGCCAAGCGGATGTCGGCGCCGGTGCAGATCAACATGCCGCGCGATTATTGGACGCAAGTGATCGACATTGATCTGCCGGCGATGGTGGAGTTCGAGCGCCCTGCAGGCGGCGAGGCGGCGATTGTGGCGGCGGCGGATCTGCTGTCAAACGCCAAGTTTCCGGTGATCTTGAATGGTGCGGGCGTGGTTTTGGGCGGGGCGATTGCTGCCAGCATGGCGCTGGCCGAGCGGTTGGAGGCGCCGGTTTGTGTGGGCTATCAGCACAATGACGCCTTTCCGGGCAGCCATCCGCTGTTTGCGGGGCCTTTGGGCTATAATGGCAGCAAGGCGGCGATGGAGCTGATTGCGCAGGCTGATGTGGTTTTATGTCTGGGCACGCGGTTGAATCCGTTTTCGACCCTGCCGGGCTATGGTCTGGATTACTGGCCGAAGACCGCCAAGATCATTCAGGTTGATATCAACCCCGACCGGATTGGCCTGACCAAGAAGGTCTCGGTTGGCATTGTGGGCGATGCGCGCAAGGTGGCCGAGGCGCTGCTTGCCCATCTTTCGGCGCAGGCGGGCGAGGCTGGGCGCGAGGCCCGCAAGGCCAAGATCGCACAAACCAAATCGGCTTGGGCGCAGGCTTTGTCGAGCATGGACCACGAAGAGGACGACGTTGGCACCACTTGGAACCAGCGCGCGCGGGCTGATAAGCCCGAGTGGATGAGCCCGCGGATGGCTTGGCGCGCCATTCAGGCCGCGCTGCCGAAAGAGGCGATTATCTCGAGCGATATTGGCAACAACTGTGCGATCGGCAATGCCTATCCGACCTTTGAGGCGGGACGGAAATATCTGGCGCCGGGGCTGTTTGGGCCTTGTGGCTACGGCTTGCCTGCGGTGGTGGGTGCCAAGATCGGCTGCCCCGATGTGCCGGTGGTGGGGTTTTCGGGTGACGGCGCCTTTGGCATCGCGGTGACAGAGCTGACCGCAATCGGGCGCGGCGAATGGCCTGCGATCACCCAAGTGGTGTTTCGCAACTATCAATGGGGGGCCGAGAAGCGCAATTCGACCCTGTGGTATGAGGACAATTTTGTCGGCACCGAATTGGATCAGCAGGTGTCTTATGCGGGCATTGCCAAGGCTTGCGGTTTGCAAGGCGTGGTGGCGCGCACAATGGAAGAGCTGACCGATGCGCTGCGTCAAGCGATTGTTGACCAGAAGGCGGGCAAGACCACGCTGATTGAAGCGATGATCAACCAAGAGCTGGGCGAGCCTTTCCGCCGCGATGCGATGAAGAAACCTGTCGCGGTGGCGGGGATCTCGGCGGCGGATATGGTTCCACAGCGGGTATGAACCTGCCCTTTGATCTGAGCTTTGCGGCGGCGGCCTATATGGCCGTCGTCGTTGTGGTTTCAGCCTTTGTGCGCGGCTATTCTGGCTTTGGCTTTTCGGCCATGGTGATCACGGCTTCGGGCTTGGTGACAAGCCCGCTGCATTTTGTGGCGGTTGTGGTGCTATGCGAGATGGTGATGACGGCGCAGGCTTGGCGCGGCATTGGCGGCGATGTCGATTGGCACCGGGTAAAGTTTCTGCTGGCGGGCGCGGCGCTGGGCATGCCCTTGGGGCTATGGGCGCTGACTTCGGTGCCGCTGCCGGTCGCGCGCGGGGTGATCTCGGGCTATGTGCTGGTGATGTGTGCGATTTTGCTGGCGGGCTGGCGGTTTCGCGCCGAGGTGACGGGGGCGGGCAATCTGGCCGCCGGCGTGATCTCGGGGCTGGCCAATGCGCCGGGGATGGGGGGCTTGCCGGTGGCTGCGTTTTTTGCCGCCCAACCGATGCCGGTGGCGGTGTTTCGCGCCAGTCTGGTCGCCTATTTCCCACTGCTCGACCTTTACGGCGCGCCTTTGTATTTCCTGAGCGGTCTGGTCAGTTGGGATACGCTTTGGGCCAGTCTGCTGACCCTGCCGATGGTGATTTTCGGCAATTGGCTGGGCGGGCGGCATTTCTTTAAAACCGATCCGCAAGAGTTCCGCCGCTTTGCCATTCTGCTGCTGGGCGCGCTGGCTTTGGCGGGGCTGATAAAGGCGGTGATCTAGATGCTATTGGTGGTCAATGCGGGTTCGTCTTCGGTTAAGGTCTCGTTGTTTGAGGGCGATATCGAGCTGCGGCGCGGGCTTGCCTCCGAGATTGGGGCGCAAGGGCATGAAGCGGCTTTGGCGGGGTTTCTGGCCGATGGCTTTGGCGCAGGGCTGAAGGCTGCGGCGCACCGCGTGGTGCATGGCGGGGCGGGGCTGACCGCGCCCTGTCGCCTGACGGATGCAACAATCGCCGCGATCGAGGCCTGCGTGCCGCTGGCGCCTTTGCACAATCCGGCGAATTTGGTCGGCATCCGCGCGATGGCAAAGCTGCTGCCCGATCTGCCGCAATATGCGAGCTTTGACACCGGGTTTCACGCCAGCAACCCCGAGGTGGCGCTGGCCTATGCCCTGCCCACAGCCGAGCGCGCGCGCGGCATCAGGCGCTATGGCTTTCACGGCATCAGCTATGCGGGGCTGGTGCGGCATCTGCGCGCGACTGTGCCCGCGGGCCTGCCAAAGCGGTTGCTTGGGCTGCATCTGGGCAATGGCGCTTCGCTTTGCGCCATGGTGGACGGCGTTTCCGTGGCCACCACCATGGGCTATTCGCCGCTGGAGGGGCTGACGATGGGCACACGTTCGGGCAGCATTGATGGCAATGCGGTGTTGCGGCTGGCCGAGCTGCACGGCATTGACGGTGCGACCCGGATTTTGAACCGCGAAAGTGGTCTGCTGGGGCTTGGCGGCAGCAGTGACATGCGCGCGCTGCAAGCCGCAGGCACGCCCGAGGCCGGCTTTGCCCGCGCGCATTTCGCCTATTGGGTGCAGCGCCATGCCGGCAGCATGATGGCCGCGATGGGCGGCTTGGATGCCATCGCCTTTACCGGCGGCATTGGCGAGAATGATGCCGAGATGCGGGCCCAGATCTTGCAGGGGCTGGCTTGGGCGGGGCAGGTGCCGGCCTATGTGGTGGCCGCCGAGGAAGAGCGCAGCATTGCCATCGAGGCGCAGGCTTTGATGGCGCGGGGGCTTTAGGTCTTGTTCGCGCGCTCACATGGGCTAGGGTTTGCGCAGGGGGATGCTATGCGCACTGAAATCACAGGGCTTTCTTATGGCTGAGTGGCTGTCGCCAGAGGGCTGGCAAGCCGTGCGCCTGTCGCTTTGGGTGGCATTTTGGGCGATGCTGTGCAGCCTGCCTTTGGCGGTAGCGGTGGCTTGGCTGCTGGCGCGGCGCGATTTTTGGGGCAAACAGCTGCTGAACGGTCTGGTGCATCTGCCGCTGATCTTGCCGCCGGTGGTGACGGGCTATGTGCTGCTGCTGGCCTTTGGCCGGCGCGGCCTCTTTGGCCCCGCCTTGGCCGACATCGGCATTGTGTTTTCCTTTCGCTGGACGGGGGCTGCGCTGGCGGCGGCGGTGATGGGCTTTCCCTTGATGGTGCGCGCGATCCGCCTGTCGATCGAGGCGGTCGATCTGCGGCTTGAGGCTGCGGCGCGCACGCTGGGGGCTTCGGGGATTTGGGTCTTTGTGACGGTGACGCTGCCCTTGGCGCTGCCGGGGGTGCTTGCGGGGGCGATCTTGGGCTTTGCCAAGGCGCTGGGCGAATTTGGCGCGACGATCACCTTTGTTTCGGCCATACCGGGCGAGACGCAGACCCTGCCGTCGGCGATCTATGCGGCGCTACAGGTGCCCGGCCAAGACGCAGTGGCCGCACGGATGGTTGCGGTTTCGGTGGTGCTTGCGATGGGCGCGCTGATCGCCTCCGAGCTTTTGGCGCGCAGCCTGTCGCGGCGGATCGGGGCCAGCCATGCTTGATGTCAGCCTTAAGCACCGCTTTGCCGGATTTGATCTGGATGTCGCCTTTACCGCCCCCAAAGGCCTGACGGCGATCTTTGGCAGGTCAGGTGCTGGAAAGACCAGCATTATCAACGCGGTGGCGGGGCTTTTGCAGACAGATTATGCGCAAGTGACTTTGGACGGGGTCGAGATTTCGACCTTGCCAACCCATCTGCGCAACGTAGGCTATGTCTTTCAAGAGGCACGGCTTTTCCCGCATATGACCGTGCAGCGTAACCTGAAATATGGCAGCTGGTTTCGCCCCAAAGCAGGGCGCGATTTTGACCGTGTGGTGGCGCTTTTGGGGTTAGAACCGCTACTGGCGCGCGCGCCCTTGCATCTGTCTGGCGGCGAAAAGCAACGCGTGGCGATCGGGCGCGCGCTGCTGAGCAATCCGCAGATCTTGTTGATGGACGAACCGCTGTCGGCGCTGGATGCGCCGCGCAAGGCCGAGATATTGCCCTATCTGGAACGCCTGCGTGACGAGGCGGGGTTGCCGATCCTTTACGTCAGCCACGCGCTGGCCGAGGTGGCGCGGCTGGCCACCACGATGCTGGTGGTCGAGGCAGGCCGTCTGCGCCGCAGTGGCGCCACCGCCGAGGTGCTGTCGGACCCGTCCTTGGCCAATGTCTTGGGGCTGCGCGCGGCCGGATCGCTGATCACGGCGCGGCTGGTGGCGCAGGAAGACGACGGGCTGTCGCGGCTGGAAACTGCGGCGGGGCCGGTGTTCTTGCCAAGGGTTGCCGCCAGCCTTGGCGCGCTGTTGCGGCTGCGGATCCCGGCGCAGGATGTGATGATTGCGTTGCAGGCCCCGCAAGGCATCTCGGCGCTGAACGTGCTGCCGGTGCGGATCGAGGCGCTGCGGCTGGGCGAGGGGCCGGGGGCGATCTTGACGCTGGCCTTGGGCGAAGAACGCCTGCTTGCGCGCATCACCCAACGCTCGGTGGCAGCGCTTGGGCTGGCGGTGGGGCAAGAGGTGTTTGCGGTGCTGAAATCGGTGGCACTTGCACAGGGCGATATCGGCGGTTGAACGCCAAAAGCGTCGCATCAAGGCAAGTCATTGCCGCGATAGGACGACAAAGTAATCGAAGGCCGCAAAGCGCGCGCAGGAGGGACGACATGACCATGCAACCTAAGATTAACCTCTCGCCCAAGGTCTCGGACGAGGTGCGCCGCACCACCTGCTATATGTGTGCCTGCCGCTGCGGCATCAATGTGCACCTGAAATCGGGCAGCGTGTCTTATATCGAAGGCAATCGCGATCATCCGGTGAACAAGGGCGTGCTTTGCGCCAAGGGGGCTTCGGGGATCATGCAGGTCAAGGCGCCAAGCCGGTTGCGTGCGCCGCTGCGCCGTGTCGGGCCGCGCGGCTCTGGCGCGTTTGAAGAAATCTCTTGGGACGAGGCCTTGGCGCTTGCGGTCAGCTGGATGAAGCCTTTGCGCGAAACAGCGCCCGAGAAATTCGCCTTTTTCACCGGCCGCGATCAAAGCCAAAGCCTGACGGGCTGGTGGGCGCAGGCGTTCGGCACGCCAAATTACGCAGCCCACGGCGGCTTTTGTTCGGTGAATATGGCGGCGGGGGGCATCTATACCATTGGCGGCGCGTTTTGGGAATTTGGCCAGCCCGATTGGGAGCGCACCAAGATGTTCGTGCTGTTCGGCGTTGCCGAAGATCACGACAGCAACCCGATCAAGATCGGTCTGGGCAAGCTGAAAGAGCGCGGCGCCAAGGTGGTGGGGATCAACCCCATTCGCACCGGCTACAATGCGGTGGCCGATGATTGGTATGGCATCACGCCGGGCACCGACGGGCTGTTGATCCTGTCCTTGATCCATTGCCTGTTGCAGGCGGGCAAGATTGATCTGGACTATCTTGCGCAATTCACCAACGCGCCTTTGTTGGTGATCGAAGACGGGCCGGAAAAGGGCCTGATCCTGAAGAACGCCGAAAGCCAGTCCTTTGTGATCGACAAGCGCACAGGCGCGCCCGCGCCTTGGGATGGTTTGGGCGTGCAGCCCGATCTGGGGGCTGTCTATCAGGGCCACCGCACGGTGTTTCAGCATATGGCCGAACGCTATCTGTCGCCCGAATATGCCCCCGAGGCGGTGGCTGAGCGCTGCGGCATTCCCGCCGCCCGCATCCGGTCTTTGGCCGCAGAACTCGCCGATGTTGCCTTTAACCAAGCCATCGAGATTGACCAGCCTTGGACCGATTTTCGCGGCAATGCCCATGCGACAATGACCGGCCGTCCGGTCAGCTTTCACGCCATGCGCGGGATTTCCGCCCATGCCAACGGCTTTCAAACCGCGCGCGCATTGCATCTGTTGCAGATCGTGCTGGGCACGGTCGAGGTGCCCGGCGGCTACCGCCTTAAGCCGCCATACCCCAAACCGGTCGAGGCCCATCCCACCCCGCATTTCACCAGCGCGCCCGGTAAGCCGCTGTCTGGCCCGCATCTGGGCTATGTGCGCGGGCCGGAAAATCTGGCGCTTTTGCCCGACGGGTCGCCTGCGCGGATCGACAAGGCCTTTACTTGGGAAAACCCGCTTTCGGCGCATGGCCTGATGCATATGCTGATCCCCAACGCCCATGCCGGCGATCCCTATAAGATCGACACGCTGTTGCTTTATATGGCGAATATGGCGTGGAATTCCTCGATGAATTCGGCGGCCGTGATGCAGATGCTGACCGATAAGACCGAAGACGGCGACTATGTCATTCCGCGCATTATCTATTCGGATGCCTATGCCTCTGAAATGGTGGCCTATGCCGATCTGATCTTGCCTGACACCACCTATCTGGAACGCCATGATTGCATCAGCCTGCTGGATCGCCCGATTTCAGAACCTGATGCGGCGGGCGACAGCATCCGCTGGCCGGTGGTCGAGCCTGACCGCGATGTGCGCCCGTTCCAATCGGTGCTGCTGGATCTGGGCGCGCGGCTGGGACTTGCGCCCATGGTCAAGGAAGATGGCTCGCCAAAGTTCAAGGATTACGCCGATTACATCGTCAACCACATCCGCAGGCCGGGGGTGGGGCCGCTGATCGGTTTTCGCGGCGATGGCAGTGCCGAGGGGCGCGGCGACGCCAACCCCGATCAGATCAACCGCTATATCGAAAACGGTGGCTTTTATCAGGCGCATATCCCGCCCGAGGCCAGCTTTTACAAACCCTGGAACGCGCGTTATCAAGATTGGGCGGTGGAAACCTCGCTTTACGAGACGCCGCAGCCCTATCTTTTCACCATCTGGTCCGAACCACTGCGCCGCTTTCAGATGGCGGGCGAGGGCTTGGGTGCGCATCAGCCGCCAGACCATCTGCGCGCGGGCTTGATGCAAACCATGGACCCGCTGCCGATCTGGTATGAACCGGCCCCCGAGCCTGACTATCCGCTGCATGCGCTGACCCAGCGGCCGATGGATATGTATCATTCCTGGGGCTCGCAGAACGCTTGGCTGCGCCAGATCAGGGGGATGAACTATCTGTATCTGCCGACCAAGGTTTGGCAAAGCAACGGCTTTCAGGCCGGCGATTACGCCCGTGTCAGCTCGCGCAATGGCACGATCGTGGTGCCGGTGGCGCATATGGCGGCGCTGAACGAACACACCGTTTGGACATGGAACGCCATTGGCAAGCGCAAGGGCGCTTGGGCCTTGGACGAAGACGCGCCCGAGGCGACCGAGGGGTTCTTGCTGAACCATCTGATTTCAGAGCTGCTGCCCGATCAGGGCGATGGGCGGCGCAAGTCTAATTCCGATCCTGTCACCGGTCAGGCGGCTTGGTTTGATCTGAAGGTTAAAATCGAACGCGTCGGGCCGCGCGATGAAGCCGAGCCCGCCTTCGGCGCCATCCCGCGCGCTGTGCCACAAGGAGGAGACCGGCTATGACCGCTTTGCCGCAGACCACCGCCAAGAAACTGGGGCTGGTGATTGATCTGGACACCTGCGTCGGCTGTCAGGCCTGCGTGACCGCCTGCAAGGGCTGGAACGATCAGGGCGCGGGCCTGTCTGATCAGCAGCCTTACGGCGCCGATCCGTCGGGAACCTTCCTAAACCGCGTTCACAGCTTCGAGGTGCAACCCCCTGATGGTGAAGCACAAATCGTCAACTTCCCGCGCAGTTGCCTGCACTGCGAAGACGCACCTTGCGTGACGGTTTGCCCCACCGGGGCCAGCTATAAACGCGCCGAGGATGGCATCGTTTTGGTCAATGAAGATGCCTGTATCGGCTGCGGGCTTTGCGCTTGGGCCTGTCCTTACGGCGCGCGCGAGCTGGATCAGGCGGCGGGGGTGATGAAGAAATGCACGCTTTGCGTTGACCGCATCTATAACGAAAACCTGCCCGAGGAAGACCGCGAACCGGCCTGCGTGCGCGGCTGTCCGACCGGCGCGCGGCATTTTGGCGATTTCGCTGACCCTGACAGCAAGGTCAGCAAACTGACTGCGGCGCGCGATGGCTATGCGCTGATGCCCGATCTGGGCACCAAGCCCGTGAACCGCTATTTGCCACCGCGCAAAAAGGATTTGCGTCACGAGGCCAGCGTTCTGGCACCATTGTTGGACATTCAGGCCAGCGGCTTTGCCGGCTGGCTTGACCGTGTTTTGGGGAAAATCTGATGCATCCGGCACCTTCGGTTATACTCTTTTCGGTTTTCTCGGGCATGGGCTTTGGGCTGCTGGCGTTTTTGGGCTTTGGCTTTGTGCAGGCCGCTGGCTGGATCGCCTTTTTGTGGTGGGGTTTGGGCTATGGTCTTGCAGTGATTGGGCTTTTGGCGGCGAGCTTTCACTTGGGCAACCCCAAGAACGCGCTGAAGGCCTTTAGCCAATGGCGCACAAGCTGGCTCAGCCGCGAGGCTTGGGCCTCGGTGGCGACCCTGTTGCTGCTGGCACCGATGGCGCTGTCAGATTGGCTGGGCTTGGGGCTTTGGCGCGGCTTTGGCTGTCTGGGGGCGGTGCTGGCACTGGTGACGGTCTTTACCACCGCGATGATCTACACCCAAATCAAAGCCGTGCCGCGCTGGCATCATTGGAGCACGCCGCTGGTGTTTTTGGCCTTTGCGCTGACGGGGGGGGCGGTGCTGGCGGGGCTTGCGGTGGCGCAGGTCTTGCTGGCGGGGCTGGTGGCGCTGTTGCTGCTGGTTTGGCGGATTGGCGATGGGCAATTCGCGCGCGCAGGCCAAAGCATGAATACCGCCACTGGCTTGCAGGGCGAGATTTCGGTGTTCGAGCGTGGCCATACCGCAGGCAACTACCTGCTGCGCGAGATGATCTATGTGGTGGGGCGCAAACATGCGGCCAAGCTGCGCGGGCTGTCCTTGGTGCTGGTGGGGCCGCTGCCGGCGCTGGTGCTGGCGCTGTCGGGGCTGGCGGTATGGGGCTTTGCGGTGGCGGCGCTGCTGCATCTGATCGGCGCTTTGATGGTACGCTGGTTGTTTTTCGCCCAAGCCGAGCATGTTGTTGGGCTATACTACGGTGCAAGATAAGGCTGGGGGCGCAAGATAAGGCGGGGTTATGCTGCGAGCGATTGTTGCGAGTGTTTTGATTGCCCTGTCGCTTGCTGTGCTGGAATATGCCCGCTGGGGCGTGCAGATCGGCAGCTTTCAGGTCGGGCAAACCCCTGTCACCGAATATGCGCAGCGCGGCGCGGATGGCCCTGTGGTGGTGGTGGCGCACGGCTTTGCCGGATCGCAGCAGATGATGCAGGGCTATGCGCTGCCGCTGGCGCAGGCGGGGTATCGGGTGTTTGTGTTTGAATTTCTGGGCCATGGCCGCAATCCAACGCCGATGTCGGGGGATGTGACGTCGGTGGATGGCACCACGCGGCTGTTGGTCGATCAAACCCGTGCGGTGATTGATGCGGTGTCGCCAAGCACCGGGCAGGTTGCTTTGCTGGGCCATTCGATGGCGACCGATATCTTGCTGCGCGCCGCCAAGGGGCGCAGCGACATCGGCCCGATGGTGCTGATTTCAGCCTTTTCCAACGAGATGACCGCGCGTTATCCGGCCAATCTTTTGCTGGTCGCAGGCGCTTGGGAGCCGGGTTTGCGCGACTTTGGCCTGCGTGCCTTGCGCATGGTCGCAGCGGATGCGCCCGAAGGCAGCACGGCGCAAAGCGGCGATGTGATCCGCCGCGCGGTGGCGGCGCCCTTTAGCGAACATGTCTCGGTCTTGCACAGCCGCCGCGCGCGGGCCGAGGCGGTTTCTTGGCTGAACCTTGCCTATGGCCGCAGCGCAAGTCCGGCGATTGTGCCAACGGGCTGGGCGATCTTGGGGCTGCTGGCGGGGCTGGTGCTGCTGTTTCGCCCGATTGCGGCCTTGCTGGCTCTGCAAAGCCGCGCGGTGCTGGCGCCAAGCGGTCGGCAAATGGCGGCTTTGCTGATTTTACCGGCGCTGATTGCGCCGCCGATTGCGGTATGGGTTGATCCGCAGGTGCTGCCGGTGCTGGTGGCCGATTATCTGGGGCTGCATCTGTTTCTCTATGGTTTGCTGCAACTGGCGATGCTGGCGCTTTGGCGGCTGCTGGATCTGCGGCTGAATTGGGCGGGCTTGGCGCTGTTGCTGGGCTGGTGCGCGGTCTTTGGTTTGGGGCTGGACCGCTATGCGGCGAACTTTTGGCCCACCACGGGCCGGCTTTGGATCATTGCGGTGCTCAGTCTGGGCGCTGTGCCCTATATGCTGGCTGATTGTGCACTGACAGCGCAAGCGGGGCTGGCGCGGCGCTTTGCGGTGCGGGCGGGGTTTTTGGCCTCGCTGGGGTTGGCGGTGGCGCTGGATTTCAAGGGGCTGTTTTTCCTCTTGCTGATCGCGCCGGTGATGGTGCTGTTCTATCTGGTCTTTGGCAGCATGGGGCGCGAGGTGTCGCGCCGCAGCGGGCCCATGGCTGCGGGGCTGGCACTGGGTTTGGTGCTGGCTTGGGCCTTGGGCGTCAGCTTTCCGCTGTTTCAAAGCTAGGCTGCGGGGTCGCTTAGCGCCAGAAAGTCAAAGATCAGCGGTGCTACTTTTTCGGCCGCCTCTTCGTGCAGCAGATGGCCAAAGCGGGGCAGGTTGACCCAGCGCGCATTTGGCAGCGCTTTGGCTGCGGCTTGCGAGACCGAGGCCGGCACCGCGCGATCCCCCGCCGAGCTGATCAGCAAGACCGGCAGCTTTTGCCGCGGCAGTGCTGTCAGCAGGCCATCCAGCTGCCATTGCGCCATCATCGCCAAAGTTGCCGCAACATGGCTGGGCATGCGCAACAGCCGCAGATATTGCGCCTCGCCCGCAGGCTCGATCCGCGATCCAGTGGCCAGCAACAGCTGATGCGTCTGCGCAGGCGTGCCCGCGATTTTGCTGAACAGCTGTGCGATCAGCGGCGTCATCGCCAAAAGCCGCGCCATGATCGGATAGAACAGCCCCGCAGCACCTTCGAAATTGCCCAAGGCCGCGTTCAGCCCAACCACTGCGCGCAGCGGCATGATCTCGGCCAATCGCAGCGCCAGTGCCGCCCCCGCCGAATGGCCGATAATGACCTGCGGTTGCCAGCCTTCTTGTTCGCACAGCGCTTTAAGATCGTCGGCCATGTGGTTCAAACCACAGCGAGATTTCGCACCCAGCACGCTAAAACCCTGACCGGGCAGATCCACCGCAATCACCCGATGCGAGGCCGTCAGCAGTGGGATCAGATGGCGAAAGCTGTGGCTGGCCCCGCCCGCGCCATGGATCAACAACAGCAGTGGTCCCGCGCCCAGATCTTGCACATGCCACAGATGCGGACGGCAGGCGATATGGCGCGAGGCGCTGCGAAACGGCCAGTCAGGAGGGATCGCCAGCGCCCGCATTCAGCCCCCCAAGGCGGCTTGCAGCACGCCAGACAGCCGCTGCGCATCGGCGCGCGGCAGCGGCAGATAGGGCGCATCCAGCACCAAAGCCATCTGGCGCAGCGCCGGTTGTGGGCGGTTGGCAATGTCGATCACCAGCGCGGGCAGGCCTTGCAAGCGCAGCGCGCGGGCGATTTGCAGGCTGTCCGCCTCGGCCTGCGCGCGGTCTGCGCGCCCATCAAGGGCGATATTGCCGCGCCCATCGGTCAGCAGCGCCACCGTGGGCGTCATGCCGCGCGCGCGGGCCTGTTGCGCCAGATCAAAGGCCATGCGCAGCCCTGCGGCCAAGGGCGTGCCACCGCCCCCCGGCAGCCCCGCCAGCCGCCGCTTGGTTTGCACCAAAGAGCGCGTCGGCGGCAAGATCAGCTCGGCGCTTTGGCCGCGAAAGGCGATCAGCGCGACATGATCGCGCCGCGCATAGGCCTGCGCCAGCAGCAATTCGACCGCCCCCTTGGCCTCGGCCAGCCGCGCAAAGGCCGAAGAGCCCGAAGCATCCACCGCAAAGATCAGCACCCGGTCCGAGCTTTGTTGATAGCGTTTGATCCGCAGATCGGATTTGCGGATTTCCAGCCGCGCCGAGCCCGCCTCGCGGCGGCGCAGCGGTTGCCAAGGCGCTGCGGCGCGCAGGGTGGCGACAAGGTCGATGCGCTTGCCCGCACCCGGCGTTCCGGCAAGCGGCGGCAGCGGGCGGCCGCGATGGTTGCCCTTGCGCGCAGCCCCGGTGCCGCTGCCCTTGGCGCTGCGGGCGGCCTTGCCTGCGGCCAGTTGCGCCAAAAGATCAGCGGGCAGGGCGGCGCGAATGGCCTCGAGCAAGACATCCTCGGGCAGGCGGTCTTCTTGCGGTTCGGGCGGGCTGTCTTCGCCGGCCTCGCCTTCGGGCGGTGGTGGTGGCGGGGCTTGTTCGGGCTCGGCTTCGGGGGCTTCGGCGGGCAGATCGCCGCGATGAGCCAGCACCAGTTCGGCCGCATGGCGCAGGGTGTCGTCCGAGGCTATATCTTCGCCGCGCCAAGCCGCCAGCGCGCGGGCCGCACAGATCGCAAGCCGCGGCGCGCGCAGCGAAGGGATGCCCATAGCAAAAGCAACCTTTGTCAGGCTTTCCAAGGCCTTATCCGGCAGGCGCACGGCCGCAAGCCGCGCGCGGGCGGCGGCAATTTCGCCTGCCTCAAAGCTTAGGCCTTCGGTGTCAGACCATGCCAGATCTGATAGGTCCAGAAACAACCCCAGCCGATCGGCAAGCGCTGCGGGCAGGCCTTCATCGGGGTCTGCGCCTTCGTCCAGCGCAATCAGGCAGGGGCCTTGGGTGTCGAGCCACAGCGCCAGCCGTGCCGACAGCCCGGCCGGCGACCTCTCGGCCATGGTCAACAGCAGCGGCGTCGGATCGGCCAAAAGCCCTTTGCTGCGGATCAGGTGGCCCGCAGCAAGGGTCGCGGCCAGATCGACGCCGCCAAACAGCGAGGCGTCGTCAATGCTGGGATGCAGGCGGCGCGCAGGCGGCAGCGCTGCGGTGACACGCGCGCGCAGATCTGAGGCCCGCGCCCGCAGCCACAGCCCCTTGACGCCCGCAGGGTCCACTGCCAGCACCGCAAGCGCTGTTTGCACCCGTGCCCATGGCGACAGCGGCTGGCTCACGGCAGGGTTTCGGCAAGGATACGGGCGACACGCGCGCCCGAACCTGCCTCATCCAGCGGATCGCGGCGCAAGCGGTGCGACAGGGTGCTGGTGGCCACGGTTTTCAGATGGCTGCGGCTGACGGTTGCAGCCCCCTCATAGGCCGCCTGCGCGCGGGCTGCGCGCAAAAGTGTCAGCTCGCCGCGCAGGCCGTCCGAGCCAAGGGCGATACACAGCGAGGCGCAATCATGCAGCACGGTATTGGGCGTTTTCAGCCCACCAAGCGCTGCCCTTGCCGCCAAAATCGCTTTGCGCAGGGCGCTGTCCTTGGCGCGCCATTTCTTCATAAAGGCGGCGGTGTCGTTTTCATAAGCGTCGCGGCGGCGCATCACCTCGACGCGGGTTTCAACATCGCGCGGCGAGCGCACCTCGACCGAAAGGCCAAAGCGGTCCAGCAGTTGCGGGCGCAGCTCGCCCTCTTCGGGGTTGCCAGAGCCCACCAGCACAAAGCGCGCGGGGTGGCGGATCGACAGGCCTTCGCGTTCAACCACGTTTTCGCCCGATTGCGCCACATCCAGCAAAAGATCGACGATGTGATCTTCCAGCAGGTTGACCTCGTCGATGTAAAGATAGCCGCGATTGGCGCGCGCAAGCAGCCCCGGCTCAAAGGCCTTTTCGCCGCGTGTCAGCGCGCGTTCAATGTCCAAGGCCCCCACAACGCGGTCTTCGGTGGCCCCCAGCGGCAGATCAATCACCGGCGTCGGGCGCTGCACCAATTTGCGCAGCCCTGTGCCTGCCCATGCGGGCACATCTTCAGGGCGGGCCGAATTGACTGGGCAGCCTTCAACGGCGGTGATTTCAGGCAAAAGCGCGGCCAGCGCCCGCACAGCGGTCGATTTGCCGGTGCCGCGATCGCCAAACACCAGCACGCCGCCGATGCCGGGGTCGATGGCGGTCAGCACCATGGCTTGTTTCATTGCCTCTTGGCCAACGATTGCAGAAAACGGGAAGGGCTGGCTCATGCGGCGTCCTTTGGAGCGATGGGATATTTGCCGTCCCAGCTTCCCCATTCATCCAGAATGCGAAAGCGGGCGTAGAGTTCTTCGGAAAACCAATTCTCGGCGCGCACGGCGGCAATGGCGCGGCCATGCGGGCCATCGCCACGCGCGAAATTGGCCATGCTGGCGGCATCGGGCCAGATGGAAAAGGTCACCTGATGCAGCAAGGGCACTTCGCCGATGCCGATTTTGAAGATCACATTGGGGTCTTGGCCGATCACCGCCGAGATATCGGGCACGCGCTGCCAAAACCGCAAGAACCGCGAGGCGCGCATGCTGGCGCGGGTCAGCGCAACGATAGGGCCATCGGCTGCGGCCCCAGTCGGGCTAAACGGCGCCACGCCCGCCCATTTGCCGCGCGCCGAGGTCGGCTCCAGCAGCACCGTCCAGCTTTCGCTGGATTTCGCCCGCCAGCGTTGAAACACGGCGGCGTTTTGCAGCCTATCGCGTGCGGTGGCCGCATCGGGCCAGGTTGCAAGGATCGCCCAGACGGCCGTATTGGGGCGCGGCGTAAAGCCTTCGCCGGTGCCCGAGCCGCAAAGCTTGTAAAATCCGACCTCTGGCATCCGCATAAAGGCCAGCCGCGCCGCGCCCATTTGCCCAAGCACCCAAAGCCGCGCGGGCAGCGAGGCAAAGCGAAACAGGCTGAGTGATGCGGTATTGATGGCGGCCTCTCCTTGATCTGTCACAATAGTCTGACAGTTTTTTGCGGCAATTCAAGGTGGAGTGTTAAAATTATGCAGCACAAAGGCAAGTGTTGTAAATTAAACTAGACAGTATATCGTGAGGCTATGGTGATTCAGACTCAACCCCTTTCGACGCCGCAGCCAGCCTCTTTGGGGGGCGAGGCGATTGTGATTGGTGCAGGGCTTGGCGGTTTGGCCGCAGCGATGCGCCTCGGCGCCAAGGGCTACCGCGTGACCGTGGTAGACCGGCTTGATATGCCGGGTGGGCGCGGATCTTCGATCAGCCAAGGCGGGCATCGCTTTGATCTGGGGCCAACGATTGTCACCGTGCCGCAGGGCTTGCGCGAGCTTTGGGCCGATTGTGGCCGCGAGTTTGACCGCGATGTCGATCTGCGCGCGCTGGACCCGTTTTACGAGATTCGCTTTGAAGACGGCTCGCACTTTACCGCCCGCCAATCGGACGAAGCGATGCGGGCCGAGGTGGCACGGCTGTCGCCCGGCGATCTGGCGGGCTATGACAAATTCCTGCGCGACAGTGAAAAACGCTATTGGTTCGGCTTTGAAGATCTGGGCCGCCGCTCGATGCACCGCTTTGTCGATCTGCTGAAGGTGCTGCCAACCTTTGCGATGCTGCGCGCGGATCGGTCGGTCTATGCCCATGCGGCCTCGCGGGTGAAAGACGAACGCCTGCGCTTTGCGCTGTCGTTCCACCCGCTGTTTATCGGCGGCGATCCGTTTCATGTCACCTCGATGTATATTCTGGTCAGCCATCTCGAGAAATCCTTTGGCGTGCATTACGCCATGGGCGGGGTTGGCGCGATTGCCGTGGCGATGGCGGGGGTGATTGTGGCACAGGGCGGGCAGTTGCGGCTGAACGCCGAGGTCGACGAGATTTTGATCGAAAACGGTCGTGCCAAAGGCGTGCGGCTGCTGGGGGGCGAGGTTTTGGCCGCCGATGTTGTGGTCTCGAACGCCGATGCGGGTCATACCTATGACCGGCTTTTGCGCAATCAGCCCAAAACCCGCTGGACCAAGGCAAAGCTTGCACGCAAACGCTGGTCGATGGGGCTGTTCGTTTGGTATTTTGGCACCAAGGGCACCAAGCTGAAATGGCCCGATGTTGGCCATCACAGCATTCTGGTGGGGCCAAGATACAAAGAGCATATCCGCGATATCTTTATCCGGGGGCGTCTGGCTGATGACATGAGCCTTTATGTCCACCGGCCTACCGTCACCGACCCTTCGGCAGCGCCTGCGGGGGATGACACGTTTTACGCGCTCTCGCCCGTGCCGCATCTGGGCATCGGCAGCACCGATTGGGAGACCGAGGCCGAGCCCTACCGCCAAAAGATGCAGGCGATGCTGGAGGCACGGCTGTTGCCGGGCTTGGGCGATCATCTGAGCGAGCAGTTGGTCTTTACCCCCAACAGTTTTGAAACCCGTTACCTTTCGCCCTATGGCAGTGGCTTTTCCATCGAGCCGCGGATTTTGCAATCGGCGTGGTTTCGCCCGCATAATGTCTCGGAAGAGGCGAAGGGGCTTTATCTGGTTGGGGCGGGAACCCATCCCGGTGCGGGCTTGCCGGGGGTTGTGGCTTCGGCCGAGGTTTTGGGCAAATTGGTGCCGGATGCACCTTTGGGCCGCCGCCAAAGGCTGGCCGCAGAATGATCGCGCCCGCTGATCTTGCCCATTGCCGCGATGCGATCCGCACAGGTTCGCTGTCGTTTCATGCGGCCTCCAAGCTTTTGCCCGCACGGGTGCGCGATCCGGCGCTGGCGCTTTATGCCTTTTGCCGCTTGGCCGACGATGCGGTCGATGACAGCGACGACAAAGCGCCTGCGGTGCTGGGGCTGCGCGACAGGCTGGATCTGGTCTATCAAGGCCGTCCGCGCAATGCCGCCGCCGACCGCGCTTTTGCTGCCGTGGTTGAAGATTTCGAGATGCCGCGCGCCCTGCCGGATGCCTTGCTTGAAGGGCTTGCTTGGGATGCCTGCGGGCGGCGCTATGACACCCTGTCGGATCTGCACGGCTATTGTGCGCGGGTTGCAAGTGCGGTGGGCGCGATGATGTGCGTGCTGATGCGGGTGCGCTGTGCGGATGCGCTGGCGCGGGCTTGCGATTTGGGCTTGGCGATGCAGCTGACCAATATCGCGCGCGATATTGGCGAGGATGCGCGGGCAGGGCGGCTGTATTTGCCGCTGCAATGGCTGGAGGCCGAGGCGATGAGCCCCGCCGATCTGCTGGGCAATCCGGTGTCAGACCCGCGCAGCCGGCGGCTGACGCGGCGGTTGCTGCAAGAGGCGGATGCGCTTTATCTGCGCTCTGAGGCCGGCGTTGCGGCCTTGCCCTTGGGCTGCCGTCCGGGGATTTATGCCGCGCGCCATGTCTATGCGGGCATCGGCGGCGCGGTGGCGCGGCAGGGCTATGACAGCATCTCGGCGCGGGCGCGCACCACGGGGCGGCAAAAGCTGGGCTGGCTGGGGCTGTCGCTGCTGCGCTCGGGCGTCTCGGCCGTGGTGCCGAAATCGGCGGTGCTGCATGCGCCGCCCGTGCCCGAGGTGGCATTTCTGGTCGAGGCCGCCGCCCGCAGACAGGCGCGTTTCAGCCGATCCGAGGCGCTTTTTGCGACATTGTCGCAACTCGAGGCCAAAGATCGCGCGCAAAGGCCCTTGGATCGTGCAAGCGCATAACATAGCTATGGGGCAGCTTTTGGGGGCCCTGCGATGCATTGGACAATCTTTCTGACCTATCTTGGGGCCTGCGCTGCGGCGGGGGCGACGGGGGCGATGATCCGTCCGGGCGAGTGGTATGACAGCTTGAACAAACCCAGCTGGACGCCGCCGCCTTTTGTGTTCCCTCTGGTTTGGACCACGCTTTATGTGCTGATCTCGATTGCGGGGATGCGGATTGCGCTGGCTGCGGGCAATCAAAACGCGGTGGCGCTGTGGTCTTTGCAGATTGCGCTGAACACGCTGTGGACGCCGGTCTATTTTGGCCTGCACCGGATCAGGGCGGCGATGGGGGTGATGGTGTGCCTTTGGGCGGCGGTTGCGGCCTGCACTTGGACCTTCTTTGGCGTTGATTTTTGGGCGGGGATGTTGTTTTTGCCCTACCTTGTCTGGGTAACGATTGCGGGCGCGCTGAATTTCACCACGCTGCGGCTAAATCCAACCCAAGCCTAGGGCCATTTGGCCCGGCGTGGCACCCGCACCGCCAGCATCGCCTTGACCACTGGCGATCGAAAGCGCCCCAGATCCAGCGCCTCATGCACGCCGCAGACTGTTTCGCCTTCGATCTGGGTTTGCACCAAAGACCGGCTGTAAAACGGCGCATCCAGCAGGGCCTTGGTCTGGCGCGGCGTGGCGCCTGCATCGCAGCGCGTCTCGCGGCTGACCTGCCAGCCGGTGCGCGCCAGCCGGCTCAGCGGCGGCGGGGTGATTTGCTGCGCGCTTCCGTCGGCGGCGAAATCCAAGCCAAGCGCAAGCGTGCTGCCATCGGCGCGAATGCCGTCATAAAAGCAAGTGGTGCCGCCATTGCCGCGCGGATAGCGCCCCCAAGTCCAGCGCTTGAAATCGGCCTCAAGCGCTGCATTGCCGAAATTGGCGTCGAAATAGCCGTGCCCGCTCCAACTGTGACCTTGGCTCAGGTCAACCTCGATGCGGGCCGAGGGCGCAAAGGGCCGCCAGATATGGCCGCCGTCAGGGGTCAGGGTGGCCTCGACCTCGGTCACCGCTGAAGGCGTCAGCCGGATCTGGCCGCGCAGCCGCGACACCAAGGGCAAAGACGATATCTCGTTGACATCAATCACCAATGTGCCGCTTTGCCACTGCATCCGGCTGGGGCCAACCTGCAAGCTGTCGCGGCTTTGGCGCAGCGCATCGCGGCCACGGTCGGTCATGGTAAAGCGGCCGCCGGGGCCATAGGTCACCACATTGATGCAGCAGTGATTGGCCGGATCGCGCCTGCCAGACCAAGCATACCACGGCGAGAACACCGAGCCGATAAAGCCGATTACGCTTAGCGCGCGCGTCCCATCGGCCGAGACCCCGTCGATATACCACCAGGCATAGCCATCTGGCGCGACGTCAAGGCTGAAGTCAGGTCGCTCAAGATCGCTTCGGCCGCATGCTTGCCGGACAAGGCCGCCATCGGCACTCCCGCTCCGGGATGCGCGCCGCCCCCCGCCAGATAAAGCCCCGTCAGCTTGCTGCGCGCGCGCGGCCGCTGAAAGCTTGCCAGCGCCCCCTGTGGACTGCGGCCGTAAAGCGCCCCCTGCGAGCCCGGAAACAGCGTCGCGAACCCCTGCGGCGTCATCAAGGCCTGATCGGGTGGCGCTTGGTCGAAGCTCAGCCCGAAGCGGGCCAGTTGCGGAAAGGTCTTGGCGCGACATTGTGATACCTCTTGCGGCGAAAGCGTGGATTTGGCCGGTGCGTTCATGATGATCTCGAACCGCTCGGGTCCGGTGGGGGGCTGCGCGCTGCGGTCTTGGGCGCAGACATAAAGCGTTGCTTCGTGCGGCATCTGCCCTGCGGCAAGGGGGCCGAATTCTTGCTGCGGATCGCTGCAAAAAAACACATTGTGATGAATCAGATCCATAGCACTTGGGGTGGCTGCAAAGCTCCAGACCCAAGCCGAGAGGCTGCGCGGATGAGCGGTGGCAGGGCGCAGGGCTTGCTGCGCGCCATTGCCCAAAAGCCCCGCCAGAAGCGCCGCCGGATCGCCGTTAAACACCACCGCATCGCAAGAATAGGTGCGGGTATCCGACAGTGCCACCCCCGTCACCCGCCCGGCTTGGCGCAGAATTTTCTGCGCAGCCAGCCCATATCTGATCTGCACCCCCAGCCGCGTGGCCAGATCCGCCAGCGCGCGCGCAAGCATGCCCATGCCGCCCTGCACCGCCCAGACGCCGCGCGCCTCGGCCTGCCAGATCAGCGACAGCACCGCAGGTGCTGTCTGCGGCAGCCCGCCCACATAGGTGGCATAGCGGCCAAACAGCTGGCGCAGGCGCGGGTCGCTAAAGCTGTGCTCAAGCTGGCGCGCAAGGCTGCGGTTGCGCAAAACCACCGGCCAGATTGCCGGAGATTTCAAGCTATTCAACGCGATAGCGCTAAGGTTTGGCTGTGCGGCCTGCATCATCGGCGCGTCAAAGGCGCGGTAAAGCTGATCGGTCAGGCGGTGAAAGCGGATAAATTCGGCCTCGGATTTTTGCCCCGAAAAGGCAGCAATCGCCGCCGCACTTGCCTCGGGGTCGGCAAAAAGATCAAGCCGGCTGCCATCCAGCCACCAATGCCGCGCAAGGATCGGCTGGGCGATCAGGGTCAAGTGATCTTCCAACCGCTCGCCCGCGGCGCGAAACAGATCGTCAAAGACCGAGCGCAGCGTCAGCACGGTGGGGCCTGCATCAATCGGGCCGGCGGCGCTTGGCAGGCAGCGCATCTTGCCGCCCGGCGTCGCCTGCGCCTCGATCACCGTCACCTCTTGCCCCGCCAGCGCCAGCCGGATCGCCGCGCAAAGCCCGCCGATGCCCGCACCGATCACTGCAATTTTTAAGGCCTCTGGATGGCGCTGCATTTTTAGATCTCCCCAAGTCTGATTGTTGACTCAAGTGAAGAAACTGTCCAGTATGATTTACAGAAATCTGTCAACTTAAAGTGACAACTGGTCTAACCCAGCGGCGAAAGGGAATTTCATGTCGATCACGGCGCGATTGGATGCTGCCACGGCTTCGGTGATAGCGCGGGCGATGGGTGGGGCGGATGCGCCCAGCAAATTGGCCTCGGCGCTGCATTATGCGGTGACGCCGGGTGGGGCGCGGATCAGGCCGACGATCCTGTTGTCGGTCGCGATGGCCTGCGGCGATGATCGCCCCGCGCTGGCCGATGCGGCGGCGGTCGCTCTCGAACTGATCCACTGCGCCAGCCTTGTGCATGACGATCTGCCCTGCTTTGACGACGCCGATCTGCGCCGTGGCAAGCCCAGCCTGCACCGCGCCTATTCCGAACCACTGGCGGTGCTGGCGGGTGACAGCCTGATCGTGCTGGGCTTTGATGTGCTGGCCGAGGCTGCTGGGGCAGATGCCGACCGCGCGCTCAAGCTGATCCGTGTGCTGTCCAGGCGCACCGGCATGCCGCATGGCATCTGCGCGGGGCAGGGCTGGGAAAGCGAGGCGCAGGTCAATCTGTCCGCCTATCACCGCGCCAAAACCGGGGCTTTGTTTATTGCAGCCACCCAGATGGGCGCGCTGGCCGCAGGGCAGGACGCCGAGCCTTGGGAGGAATTGGGCGCGCGGATTGGCGAGGCGTTTCAGGTGGCCGATGATCTGCGCGACGCGCTTTATGATGCCGAAACCTTGGGCAAGCCCGTGGGCCAAGATGCCGCCCACAACCGCCCCAATGCGGTCAGCGCTTATGGGGTGCAGGGTGCGATCCGTCAGTTGAAGGATATTTTGGGTGGGGCCATCGCCTCGATTCCGTCTTGTCCGGGCGAGGCGATGCTGGCTGATATGGTGCGCCGCTATGCCGAACGCATGACCCCTGTTGCCCCCGTGCTGCATCAAGCTGCGGCGCGCCGCTGATATGGTTGCTTTACTCGATGTGAAATCTGCGCCGCGCGACTGGCTGTTGCGGCTTGCCGCCTCGCGCAAATTTCAGTCCTGGGCGGCGCGGGTGCCGCTGCTGCGGCGCGTTGCGCGGGCTGAAGGGGCTGCGATGTTTGATCTGGTCGCGGGCTTTGTGAATGCGCAAGTGCTGATGGCCTTGGTGGAGCTGAATATCTTGGCGCTGCTGCTGCGTGGGCCGGTCGAAGTGCGGCAGGTGGCGGGCATTTGTGCGGTGCAAGAAGACCGCATGCAGGTTTTGCTGCAAGCGGGCGCGGGGCTTGGGCTGCTGAAACGGCACCGCGATGGCCGCTTTGGCTTAAGTTTGCGCGGCGCTGCCCTGTTGGGCGTGCCGGGGCTCGAGGCGATGATCCGGCACCACCGCGCGCTTTATGCCGATTTGGCCGATCCGGTGGCGTTTTTGCGCGGCGGCCAGCAGACCCAGCTTTCGCAATTCTGGCCCTATGTCTTTGGCGCCGAGGGCGCGCGCGATGCGGCGGTGACAGCGACCTATTCAACGCTGATGGCGCAAAGTCAGGTGCTGGTGGCCGAGGATACTTTGGCGATGGTCAATCTGTCGGGGGTCAAGCGGCTGATGGATGTCGGCGGCGGCACTGGTGCGTTTTTGGCGGCGGTGGCGGTGGCGCATCCGCAGATGCAGCTTGATCTATTGGACCTGCCCGCAGTGTTGCTTGGCGCGCAGGCGCAGCTGGCTCAGGTGGGGCTAGAGGCGCGCGTCACTCTGCGGCCCGGCAGCTTTCGCGACGAGGCTTTGCCGCAGGGGGCCGATGCGATCAGTTTGGTGCGGGTGCTTTACGATCATGATGATTCGACCGTGGCGCGTTTGCTGGCGGCTGTTTACGCCGCATTGCCTGCGGGGGGGCGGCTTGTGATCTCGGAGCCAATGTCGGGCGGGGCGGTTCCTGATCGCAGCACCGATGTGTATTTTGCAATTTACACTTTGGCGATGCAAACTGGCCGCACCCGCTCTGCTGCCGAGATTTCGGCGCTTCTTCAGGCTGCTGGATTTGTAAATATTTGTTCTAAAACAGGTTTTCGCCCGTTTGTCACTTCGGTTGTCACCGCAGAGCGCGCGGGTCTCTAAAGAGTTCTTTGCAAAAGTGTCTATTTTATTTGACAGATGTTACTGTAAGTTTAAAGTGACATATAGGAAGTGACATTCGATAGAATCTGCTCTTGGGTTCTTACAAGCTGTCACGGGGAGAGATCGTGAAAACCAACGCCGTCATCTTGTCTGGCCCAAAAGACCTCGCCCTTGGCGCGGTGGCGCTGATGCGTCCGGCGGCGGGCGATGTGGTGGTTGCGGTGGCGCATTCGGGGATTTCGACCGGCACGGAAAAGCTGTTCTGGTCTGGCACGATGCCGCCCTTTCCGGGCATGGGCTATCCTTTGGTGCCGGGCTATGAGGCGGCCGGAGAGGTTGTTGAAGCGGGCCCAGACTCGGGCTTTAGCGTCGGCGACCACGTTTTTGTGCCGGGGGCGAATTGCTTTGAGGCCAATGAAGCAGGCCCCGTGCGCGGCCTGTTTGGCGCGGCTTCGCAGCTTTTGGTGACGCAGGGTGCGCGGGTGACGCGGATTGATCCGGGCTTTGGCGCGCAGGGGGCTTTGCTTGCGCTGGCTGCCACCGCGCGGCATGCGCTTGCAGGTTTTGACCGTGCGCTGCCCGATCTGATTGTGGGTCACGGCGTTCTGGGCCGGCTTTTGGCGCGGCTGACCGTGGCCGCGGGCGCGCCTGCCCCCACGGTGTGGGAGACGAATTCTGCCCGTCACGCCGGTGCCATGGGCTACGAGGTTGTGCAGCCTGATGCCGATCCGCGCCGCGACTATAAGGCGATCTATGATGCCTCGGGCGCGCCGGATCTGCTGAACACGCTGATCGGCCGTATCGCCAAGGGCGGCGAAGTGGTGCTGGCGGGGTTTTACACAGCGCCTTTGTCCTTCAACTTTCCACCCGCTTTCATGAAAGAAGCCCGTCTGCGCATCGCCGCAGAATGGGCGGCTGATGATCTGACCGCGACAAGGCAACTTGTTGAATCGGGGGCGCTTTCCCTAGACGGGCTGATCACACATACCGCCCGCGCCGATCAGGCAACCAGCGCTTACGAGACGGCATTTACCGATCCTGACTGCTTGAAAATGATCCTCGACTGGAGGGGCCACGCATGACTCTTGATATTCCAAATCTGAAAGATTTCGACGCGCGCTTGCGTGAAGAGGCCGCCGAACCGACACTAGAGGTGCCGCAAGGCGAGCCGACCAAAAAGACCCAGATCATCGCGATCTATGGCAAGGGCGGTATTGGCAAAAGCTTTACGCTGGCCAACCTAAGCCACATGATGGCCGAGATGGGCAAGCGGGTGCTGCTGATTGGCTGCGATCCGAAATCGGATACCACCAGCCTGTTGTTTGGCGGCAAGGCCTGCCCGACGATTATTGAAACTTCGACCAAGAAAAAGCTGGCCGGAGAAGAAGTTAAGATCGGCGACGTCTGCTTTAAACGCGGCGGCGTCTTTGCGATGGAGCTGGGCGGCCCAGAGGTTGGGCGCGGCTGCGGCGGGCGCGGGATCATCCACGGCTTTGAGCTGTTGGAAAAGCTGGGGTTCCACGATTGGGACTTTGACTATGTGCTGCTTGATTTCCTTGGCGATGTGGTCTGCGGCGGCTTTGGCCTGCCGATTGCCCGCGATATGGCGCAAAAGGTCATTCTTGTTGCCTCGAACGATTTGCAAAGCCTTTATGTTGCCAACAACGTCTGCTCGGCCGTGGAATATTTCCGCCGTTTGGGCGGCAATGTCGGCATCGCAGGCCTGGTGATCAATAAGGATGATGGCACAGGCGAGGCGGCTGCCTTTGCCGAAACCGTCGGCATTCCCGTGCTGGCCGCGATCCCGCAAGACGAAGATCTGCGCCGGAAAAGCGCGAATTATCAGATCGTTGGCAGCTATGAAAGCCAATGGGGTCCGATGTTTGCAAGCCTTGCCGAGGCTGTGGCTTTGGCCCCGCCTGTGCGCCCGACACCTGTGTCGCAAGACGGGCTTTTGGCGCTGTTCTCTGCCGAAGTCACCGGCGCCGATTTCGTGCTGACCCCTGCCACCGACGCCGATATGCGCGGCAAAAACGCGGTCGAGAAGAAATCTCTGGAAGTGGTCTACGACAATGTTTGATCTGGAAACCCTTGCCAAGTTGGAAGCCGCTTTGCAGCGCTTGACCCGAAAGGCCCGCAGATGAGCGAAGCCGTTTATGACAGCAGCCAAGACACGCCGCTGACGCAAGTGCAGGGGCAAGATTTGCCCGAAGCTGCGCTTGCGGCTGCGCCTGTGGATGGCATGGGCTGTCATGCCGGTGCTGCGACGATGCAAGAGGCCGCGCGTGCGGCCGGCAATTCAGAGCTTTTAGACCAATACGCCCGCGATTACCCGCAGGGCCCGCATGACAAGCCACAAAGCATGTGTCCGGCCTTTGGCTCGCTGCGCGTGGGTCTGCGGATGCGGCGGGTGGCGACGGTGCTTTCGGGCTCGGCTTGCTGCGTTTATGGCCTGACCTTTGTCAGCCATTTTTACGGTGCGCGCCGCTCGGTGGGCTATGTGCCGTTCAATTCGGAATCTTTGGTCACCGGCAAGCTGTTCGAAGACATCCGCGACGCGGTGCATGAACTTGCCGATCCTGCCACCAATGACGCGATTGTGGTGACCAATCTTTGCGTGCCGACGGCCTCGGGTGTGCCGCTGAAACTGCTGCCAAGCGAGATCAACGGCGTGCGGATTGTCGGCATTGATGTGCCGGGCTTTGGCATCCCGACCCATGCCGAAGCCAAGGATGTCTTGGCCGGTGCCATGCTGAAATATGCCCGCGCCGAGGTTGAGGCAGGCCCCGTGCAGGCCCCTGCAAGTGGGCGCAGCGATCGCCCTGCGGTGGCGCTGTTGGGCGAGATGTTTCCCGCCGATCCGATGATGATTGGTGCGATGCTGGCCCCCTTGGGCTTGGCCGCGGGGCCGGTTGTGCCTTGCCGCGAATGGCGCGAGCTTTATGCAGCGCTTGACTGCGGCGTGGTTGCGGCGATCCATCCGTTCTACACCGCTTCGGTGCGCGAATTTCAGGCCGCAGGCCGCAAGATTGTGGGCTCGGCCCCCGTCGGCCTTGATGGCACCGCCGCTTGGCTTGCCGCGATTGGCGAGGCTTATGGCATTGATCCCGCGCGGGTTGCCGCTGCCCAAAACGCGTTTTTGCCCGCGATCAAGGGTGCGCTTGCAGCCCATCCGATCAAGGGGCGGATCACGCTTTCGGGCTATGAAGGGTCCGAGCTGTTGGTGGCGCGTTTGCTGATCGAAAGCGGCGCAGAGGTGCCCTATGTCGGTACCGCTTGCCCGAAAACGCCCTGGAGCGCGCCAGATCTGGATTGGCTGGAAGCGCGCGGCGTCAAAGTGAAATTCCGCGCCAGTCTGGAAGATGATTGCGCCGCGATGGAAGCGGTCAAGCCTGATCTGGCGGTGGGGACAACCCCGCTAGTGCAAAAGGCAAAACAGCTTGCGATTCCATCGCTTTACTTCACCAACCTGATCTCGGCACGCCCGCTGATGGGGCCGGCAGGGGCAGGGTCTTTGGGCCAGGTGGTCAATGCAGCCATTGCCGGGCGCGCGCGGATGGAGGGTATGAAAACCTTCTTCGAGGGCGTGGGCCAAGGCGACACCGCTGGCATCTGGGAAGGCGCACCGAACCTGCGGCCTGATTTCCGGGCGCTGCATCAAAAGAAACTGGATCGGGCGGCGAAAGCGGCCAAAGCAGAGGAGATGATCTGATGCTGATCCAAGATCACGACCGCGCGGGCGGCTATTGGGGGGCGGTTTACGCCTTTTGTGCGGTCAAGGGGCTGCAAGTGGTGATCGACGGTCCGGTGGGCTGCGAAAACCTGCCGGTAACTTCTGTTCTGCACTATACCGACGCGCTGCCGCCGCATGAATTGCCGATCGTGGTCACCGGGCTTGGCGAAGAAGAGCTGGGCCGTGACGGCACCGAAGGCGCGATGATGCGGGCGTGGAAAACGCTTGATCCGGCGCTGCCTGCGGTGGTGGTCACCGGCTCGATTGCCGAGATGATCGGCGGCGGTGTCACCCCGATGGGCACCAATATTCAGCGGTTTTTGCCGCGCACCATCGACGAAGACCAATGGCAAACCGCTGACCGCGCGATGACTTGGATCTTTACCGAATTTGGCATGACCAAGGGCCGGATGCCGCCCGAGGCCATTCGCGAAGCGGGGGCTAAACCTCGGGTCAATATTCTGGGGCCGATGTATGGCGTGTTCAACATGGCGTCGGATCTGCACGAAATCCGCCGCATGGTCGAAGCCATGGGCGCCGAGGTCAATATGGTGATGCCCTTGGGCGCGCATGTGGCCGAGATGCGCAATCTGGTCAATGCCGACGTCAATATCGTGATGTATCGCGAATTTGGCCGGGGCTTGGCGGAAGTTTTGGGCAAGCCCTATCTGCAAGCGCCCTTTGGCATCGACAGCACAACCGCGTTTTTGCGCAAATTGGGCGAGCTGTTGGGGCTGGACCCTGAACCCTTTATCGCGCGCGAAAAGCATTCGACGCTGAAACCGGTTTGGGATCTGTGGCGCTCGGTCACGCAGGATTTCTTTGCCACCGCCTCTTTTGGTATTGTGGCGACTGAAACCTATGCGCGCGGCATCCGCCATTATCTGGAAACCGATCTGGGCCTGCCTTGCGCCTTTGCGATTGCGCGCGTGCCGGGCAAAAAGACCAACAACGAGGCGGTGCGCGGCTTGCTTAAGCAGCATCGGCCCTTGGTGGTGATGGGCTCGATCAACGAGAAAATGTATCTGGCAGAGATGAAGGGCGGCTTTGGCCCTGCGCCAAGTTTCATTCCGGCCTCGTTCCCGGGTGCTGCGATCCGCCGCGCGGTGGGCACGCCGATGATGGGCTATTCGGGTGCGGTCTGGGTGTTGCAAGAGGTGTGCAACTGCCTGTTTGACGCGCTGTTTCATATTTTGCCGCTGGGCACCGAGATGGACTCGGCTGCGGCCACCCCGACAACGCTGCGGCGCGATTTCCCTTGGGATGTCGACGCACAGGCGGCTTTGGACCGAATTGTAAATACGCACCCGATTTTGACCCGTATTTCTGCGGCGCGCGCCCTGCGCGATGCGGCAGAAAAAGCAGCGCTTGATCAAGGCGCCGAACGGGTGGTGCGCGAAACCGTGGAGGCTTTGCCAGGGGCACAGTCTTCACAAACTGAAGGAGAACGCGGATGAGCGACTATACCGTCAACGGCGACACGCAGCATGTCAAACGGGTGCATAAGGCCGAGTTTTTCGTCTACTTCGCGCTGATCTTCAGCCTTGCGCTGCCCTTGCATGTGCTGGGCTGGAGCTTTCAGACCATCCGCCACGCCAAGCTGCCGAGGCTTAGTCCTCTGACGCGGGCCTGGAAGGATGCACGGGCGGTGACGCCCATGATTTTCCGCGGCTAGTCCGCGACAACAGCATTCGCCTGCACCCTTTGGGGCAGGTGAAACATCGGAGGGGCATTCCGCCCACCGTGGCCCGGCCGCAGGGAATGCGGCGTCAGTCCGACTATCCGGAGGGTAATATGGCTGATAAATCCGACCTGTCCTTCACAGGTCTTACCGACCAGCAGGCGCAAGAGTTGCACTCGGTCTACATGAGCGGGCTTTGGTTGTTTGTGACCATCGCCGTTGTTGCTCATTTGGCAGTGTACATCTGGCGTCCGTGGTTCTGAGGGGGAAATAGAGATGAGCAAGTTCTACAAGATCTGGCTGATTTTCGATCCTCGGCGCGTTTTTGTGGCACAGGGCGTGTTCCTGTTCCTCTTGGCCGCGATGATCCACCTCGTGCTGCTGTCTACACCCGCCTACAACTGGTTTGACATCGCAACAGCAAAGCATGGCTATGCTGCTGAGATGCCAGCCAACTAAGGCGACACAACCCCTTGGTGCGGGCGGTCCTTGGTTCGGCCGCACCAAATCACCCAGTTCAGAGGAACACCTGACGGTCCCGCCGCGCGTTTTTTGTGTGGATATCGGTTGACCCGTCCAATGGCGGAGAGGGAAGCATGGCACTGCTCAGCTTCGAACGGAAATATCGCGTGCCTGGTGGCACGCTTGTCGGCGGCAACCTTTTCGACTTTTGGGTCGGACCGTTTTATGTCGGCTTTTTTGGGGTTACGACCTTTTTCTTTGCAGCGCTTGGCACTTTGCTGATCTTTTATGGCGCTGCGATGGGTCCAACCTGGAACCCTTGGCTGGTGACGATTAACCCGCCAGTGGTCGAGAATGGCTTGGCCTTTGCCCCGCTGATGCAAGGCGGGCTTTGGCAGATCATCACCTTTTGCGCGATTGGCGCCTTTGTCAGCTGGGCGCTGCGCGAGGTCGAAATTTGCCGCAAGCTGGGGATTGGCCTGCATGTGCCGATCGCCTTTGGCGTGGCGATTTTCGCCTATGTGATGCTGGTGGTCATTCGACCAATTCTGATGGGGTCTTGGGGCTATGCCTTTCCCTATGGCATCTTCAGCCATCTCGATTGGGTGTCCAACACCGGCTACACCTATGGCAATTTTCACTATAACCCCGTGCATATGCTGGCGGTGACCTTCTTTTTCACCAATGCTTTGGCGCTGTCGCTGCATGGCGGTCTGATCCTTTCTGCCGCCAATCCGGGCAAGGGCAAAGTGATGAAGACCCCCGATCACGAGGATACCTTCTTTCGGGATCTGATCGGCTATTCGGTCGGCACTTTGGGTATTCACCGTTTGGGCATGCTGCTTGCGATGAACGCGGCCTTCTGGAGCGCTGTCTGCATCGGCATCTCGGGCACGATCTGGTTTGATCAATGGGTTGATTGGTGGAACTGGTGGTTGAACCTGCCGATCTGGGCCAATGTTCATGGAGGCATAAATGGCTGAGTATCAAAACTTCTTCACCCAAGTCCAAGTCTCTGCCGCTCCCGAAATGGGCATGGTCGAGGATGTGGACACCGGCAACCGCACCAAGGGCGCTGGGTTTTCCACGCTGCTGGGTTGGTTTGGCAACGCACAATTGGGGCCGATCTATCTGGGCACCTTTGGCGTGATCTCGCTGGCCTGTGGCGCGATCTGGTTCATGATCGTCGGGCTTTGGTTCTGGCATCTGGCGGGCTATAATCCGGCGGTCTTTGTGCGCGATCTGTTGTGGATGGCGCTTGAGCCGCCAGCGCCCGAGTGGGGTCTGCGGGTTCCGCCGATGGATCAGGGCGGCTTGTTCCTGGTGGCGGGTTTCTTCTTTCTGGTCTCGCTTTGGACATGGTGGCTGCGCACCTATCTGCGCGCCGAGGCTTTGGGGATGGGCAAGCATGTCGCTTGGGCCTTTGCTGCGGCCTTGTGGCTGGTGATGGTGCTGGGCCTGATCCGTCCGGTGATGATGGGGAGCTGGTCTGAAGCAGTGCCTTACGGGATCTTCCCGCATCTGGATTGGACCAACTTGTTCAGCCTGACCTATGGCAACCTGTTCTATAACCCCTTCCATGCGCTGAGTATTGTCTTCCTTTATGGCTCGGCGCTGCTGTTTGCCATGCATGGCGCCACCATCCTTTCGGTGACGCGTCTGGGCGGCGACCGCGAGCTGGAACAGATTGTTGACCGCGGCACGGCCTCGGAACGCGCGGCTTTGTTCTGGCGCTGGACCATGGGCTTTAACGCCACAATGGAGGGCATTCACCGCTGGGCTTGGTGGTTTGCGGTTTTGGTGCCGATCACGGGTGGCATTGGTATCTTGCTGACGGGCACTGTGGTGGACAACTGGTTTGTCTGGGCACAGGACCACGGCTATGCCCCGCTCAACTGAAAAGGAAACAATCATGTCCGAGGAAAATTACTTTCAAGAGCCAAGCCGTGTTGTGCGTCTGCGGGTCTGGGCACTAGGCCAGATGGTCTGGGGTGCCTTTATCGCGGGGGCAGGTGTGCTGGCGATCGGCGGTGTTCTGGCGGCGATTTGGGTGGTGTCTTTGCTGCTGCCCGAGCAAAGCAAGCAAGCGCCATCGCCCTATGGCGCGATCGAGATCGCAAGCCCGATCAGAGTGGCTTGAGATCGGTGTAACATCGGCTGGGGCAGCGGCTTTGCCCCAGTTGCAACGACGTTCGGGCCATTTGCCGGTCCGCGCCTGGGCACCTTCCAAAGCCCGGTTCCCTTCCTGTAGGCAGCAGGAAACTGGTGCCGAGTGCGAAAATCACTTGGCACCTTTTTTCTCTTGGTCCTTACTTGCAAAAGGTTAAGAAAATGCGTCCTGAGACCCCCCTGTTAGACATGGTAAACTCTCCCGCCGATCTGCGCGAGATGAGCGACGAGGCGCTTGGGCAATTGGCGGGCGAGCTGCGCTCTGAGGTGATCTCGGTCGTGTCGCAAACCGGCGGGCATCTGGGGTCTTCGCTGGGGGTGGTCGAGCTGTCGGTGGCGATCCATGCGGTGTTCAACACCCCGGTGGACAAGCTGATCTGGGACGTTGGCCATCAATGCTATCCACATAAAATTCTAACCGGACGGCGGGCGGCAATGCGCAGTCTGCGCCAAGGCGGCGGGCTGTCGGGGTTCACCAAACGCTCGGAAAGCGCTTATGATCCCTTTGGGGCGGCGCATTCCTCGACCAGCATTTCAGCGGCTTTGGGCTTTGCCATGGGGCGCGAGATGGGGATGCCAACGGGCGATGCGATTGCGGTGATCGGCGATGGCGCGATCACGGCCGGCATGGCCTATGAGGCGATGAATGCCGCAGGCCATCTGGGCAAGCGGCTGTTCATCATTCTGAACGACAATGACATGAGCATTGCCCCGCCAGTGGGCGCGCTGAACCGCTATCTGAACGATCTGGCGCGCCACAGCCCCTTTGCGGCGCTGCGCGATGCCGCCGAAGGCTTTGAGGCGGCTTTGCCCGGCCCGATCCGTGAAGGCGCGCGGCGGGCGCGGGCTTTGGTCACCGGCATGCCGGGGGGCGGCACACTGTTTGAAGAGCTGGGGCTTTCCTATATCGGGCCGGTAGACGGGCATAACATGCCGGAATTGCTGGCAACTTTGCGCGCAGCCCGCACGCGGGCGACGGGGCCTGTGCTGATCCATGCCGTCACGGTCAAAGGCAAGGGCTATGCGCCTGCAGAAAATGCGGCCGATAAATATCACGGTGTGGCCAAGTTTGATGTGGTCTCGGGCACTCAAGCCAAGGCGAAATCCAACGCCCCCGCCTATACCGAGGTGTTTGGCGCCGCGCTGACCGACGAGGCCGCGCGCGATGGCAAAATCGTCGCGATTACGGCCGCGATGCCTTCGGGCACCGGACTTGATATCATGGCCGCGCGCTTTGCCAATCGGGTGTTTGATGTCGGCATTGCCGAGCAGCACGCGGTGACCTTTGCCGCAGGCATGGCGGCTTCGGGGCTAAAACCCTTTGTGGCGATTTATTCGACGTTCTTGCAGCGCGGCTATGATCAGATCGTGCATGATGTGGCTTTGCAGGGGCTGCCGGTACGCTTTGCGATTGATCGCGCGGGGCTGGTGGGCGCGGATGGGGCCACCCATGCGGGGGCTTTTGATGTCAGCTATCTGGGCAATCTGCCCGGCTTTGTGGTGATGGCCGCAGCGGATGAGGCTGAGCTGGTGCATATGGTGGCCACGGCTGCCGACTATGACGCAGGCCCAATTGCCTTTCGCTATCCGCGCGGCGAAGGCGTCGGCGTGCAGATGCCCGAGCGTGGCGTGCCGCTTGAAATCGGCAAAGGCCGGGTGCTGCGGCAAGGCGCGGATGTGGCTTTGTTAAGCTATGGCGCGCATTTGGCCGAATGCCTGCTTGCGGCCGAGGCTTTGCAAGCGCAGGGCATTTCGGTGACGGTGGCCGATGCGCGCTTTGCCAAGCCGCTGGATACCGATCTGATCGACCAGCTTGGCCGCCATCACGCGGCGGTTGTCACGGTCGAGCAGGGGGCTGCGGGCGGTTTTGGCGCCATGGTCTTGCAGTATCTGGCCAATTCTGGCGGGCTTGATCACGGGCTGCGGCTGCGCACCATGACCCTGCCTGACCGCTTTATTGATCAGGCAAGCCCTGCCAAAATGTATGAAGAGGCTGGTCTGACTGTGGCCGATATCACCCGCGTGGTGACGTCTGTTGCACCGCAACGGCTGCATGCGCTGACCGCCTAAGCCAAAGCCAGTAGAGCAGCAAAAAGCCCCCGAGAGATCGGGGGCTTTTGTGTGTTAAACGCTTTACCCGCTGTTACGGTGCAGCAGGTGCAGGGCTGAACTGCGCCAGATAGGCGTAGACGTCTTCAGCAGTTGCGGCGTCTTTCAGCTTGAAAGCCATTTTCGCAACGGCATTGGGCTTGTTCAAGTTTGCCTTCAGGAAAGCGGCTGGGTTTTGCACATATTCGACGAACTGCGCCTCGTCCCAAACCAGACCTGCCGCACCCGCCGCGACAAGATCCTTGCCGTATTTAAAGCCCTCAAGGCTGCCAGCCTGACGGCCAAACACGCCGTAAAGGTTCGGGCCAATTTTTGCGCCCTTGCCTGCCAATTTTTTACCATCGGCATCTGCGACCGTGTGGCAAGTTTGGCATTGATTGAACACCACCTCGCCCTTGGTGGCATCCCCAGCCGCCAAGGCAGGGGCGGCTGCGGTTGCCAAAACCGCGACTAGGGCACATTTCAATTTCATCGAGCTTTCCTCCATGCTCTGTCTCTCAGATGTTATACGCGTCGGATGCGCAGTTGGATCACTTTTGCGCGACCTTATGCCACAGCACGGGCCAGCGCGCATTGCGACCATAGCGCTTGCAAGGCATTGGCCAGATGGTCGATGTCGGCGTCGCTGTGGAAGGGCGAGGGCGTGATGCGCAGCCGCTCGGTGCCCTTGGCGACGGTGGGATAGTTGATCGGCTGCACATAGATGCCCCAGTCGCGCATTAAGATATCCGAAATCATCCGGCACTTGACCGGATCGCCGATCACCACCGGCACGATATGGCTGTCGTTCGCCATATGGGCGATGCCCAGACGGTCCAGCCTTGCGCGCAGTTTGGCGACCTGTTCTTGCTGCTTTTGCCGCTCGATCTGGCTGACCTTCAGATGCTGGATCGAGGCAGTGGCCGCGGCGGCCACGGCAGGTGGCAGGGCGGTGGTAAAGATAAAGCCCGAAGCAAACGAGCGGATGAAATCGCAAAGCGCCGCAGAGCCGGTGATATATCCGCCAACCACGCCAAAGGCCTTGCCCAATGTGCCCTCGATCAGGTCGATCTGATCGGCCAGGCCTTCGCGTTCTGACACCCCACCGCCGCGCGGGCCATACATGCCAACGGCGTGCACCTCGTCAATATAGGTTAGCGCGCCGTGGGCCTTGGCCACCTGCACGATTTCCTTGATCGGGGCGATGTCGCCGTCCATCGAATAGACCGACTCGAAGGCGACAATCTTGGGCCGATCGCCAGCGGCGGCAAGTTTGCGGTCCAGATCGCGCCAATCATTATGCGCCCAGATCACCTTATCGGCGCGCGAATGGCGCACACCTTCGATCATGCTGGCGTGGTTGCCAGCGTCTGAAAAGATCACCGCATTCGGGATCCGCGACCCCAGCGTCGACAGCGCCGCCCAGTTCGAGACATAGCCCGAGGTGAACAGCAAAGCAGACTCTTTGCCATGCAGATCGGCAAGTTCGGATTCCAGCAGCAAGTGCTTGTGATTGTTGCCAGAAATATTGCGTGTGCCGCCCGAACCCGCGCCATGGGTCTGAATACATTCGACCATCGCATCGACCACAGCAGGGTGTTGGCCCATGCCAAGGTAATCGTTGGAACACCAGACGGTGATTTCCTTTACCGCGCCATCCTTATGGGTATTGGCCTTTGGAAAATCGCCGCGTCTGCGCTCTAATTCGGCAAAGACGCGGTAATTGCCTTCGGCCTTGAGGGTTTCGAGTTGGGTTCGAAAAATCTGATCAAAGTCCATTGGCATCCTCAACTTGGTCGTTTTGCGGTTTCGTGGCGGGCAACATCCAGCGCCACAGTTTCTCGTCTGGCAGCGGCAGCACCATGAACCAATGCTCAAGCAGCGCCAGCAGGCAAAGGCAGGTCAGCAGGCTATAGCCAACCGACATGCCGGAGTGGGTGACATTGATCGCGCGTTCCAGCAGCAGCGCGGAAAACACCGTCAGCGCAGAAACCGAGATCGGAAAGAAAGCCGTGATCCGGCCGATGCGAAAATAGCTGGCCAAATGTGCAAGCGGGCGTGGCAGGAATTGAATGTTGATGCGCGGCACACCCAAAAACAGGTTCAGCTTGGCCGAGATGCGGGCGACAAACAGCAGCGCAAAGGTGCCAAAGGCAAACGGATTTGCCGCAGTCAGCGTCACCAGACCCAGGACTGCCAGCGTGCCAATCAAGGTGGCCTCGTGCCAAGCAATGGTGCCAACCGCACGCCAAAACCGCTCGCGCTTGGCGAGATAGGGCGGGCAGGGCATCCGGTTGGGGCCGGTGATGACGCCCGACAGAAAGGCAAGCTCGATCCAAGCCCAAAGTGCCAAGGCCGCAAGAAAGGCCATGTAGATGCCACCAGCCGAAAGATCGGGCAAAGAGGCGCGCGCGGCCAAGACCCCAATCGCCAGCAGCGGCAGGCCAAGCACGACCGACATCAGATGGTCTTTGGCGCTGCCGTTATCGGCCACGCGCACGCGCCACAGGATAATGCCTGTGGAAAACCACCATAAAAACAGGGTTATCAGGGCTGCAAACCAGGGGCTATCGCTCATCCGCGCGGCCCTTCTGACAGCAGGTGGGGGTAGGGGCGCGCCCGCCCCCAGCCCTCACCGCTGTGGGGGGAGACGGTCAATAGACCGGCTCCAACCGCACATTCTTTGGCGGCTCGCGGTGGATCACCGGAATGGTGTAAAGCTGCACAAAGGCCAGTGCCGCCTTGACCGCACCCAGCTTGGCCGTAACGAAACCGCCCAAACCGCCCTGACGCTTGCCCGCCTCCATCTGACCAAAGGCGTCGCGCATCCGGCGCAGATTGGGCAGCCAGCGTTTGTGGTTGATATCGACCTCGACCGGAAACACCTGCCGCGCGATTTCAGAGGTTTTGCGGAACACCTCTTGGTCATACCATTCAATATCGACGCCCAAGGCCTTGTGAAATTCCGGCCGCGCGTGGTCGCGCACAAACATGGTCGAATAGACCGCCGTCAGGAAAAAGCGGATCCACAGCTTATTGGCGAAGCTAGTGGTCAGTTTCGGATCGGTGCGCATCAAAAGCGCAAAGGCTTCGCCATGGCGGAATTCGTCATTGCACCATTCGCGGAACCATTTGAAGATCGGGTGAAAGCGCAGCTCGGGGTTTGCCTCGAGATGGCGGAAAATGGTGATATAGCGCGCATAGCCAATCTTTTCAGACAGATAGGTCGCGTAATAGATGAACTTGGGGCGGAAATAGGTGTATTTCTTGGCCTTGGTCAGAAAGCCAAGGTTCACAGCCACCCCGGCTTCGCGCAGCGCGTCATTGATGAAACCGGCATGGCGGGCCTCGTCGCGTGCCATAAAGTTGAACAGCTCGCAGATGTCAGGGTTATTGCCGCGCCGCTTCATCTCTTTGTAAAGCACGCAGCCCGAGAATTCGGCGGTGCAAGACGAGACCAGAAAATCAATGAACTCGCGCTTTAGCTTTGGCTCCATCGCCTCCCAATCGGCATCCCATTCGGCGTTTTTCTTGAAGTGAGACTTATTGGGATCGGCGCGCATTTCGGCCAGCAATTCGTCCCAGTCTTTGCGCACGGGGGTGACGTCGATGCGGTCCATCTCGTCGAAATCGGTGGTGTAAAAGCGCGGGTTCAACAGCGTGGTCTCGGTTGCCATCGCGGTGGTGTCAGTGGACTGCGAAGCCGCCAATTCGGCATATTCCGCCTCAAGGGCTTTGGGGGTCGCGTTCATGACATCACCTCTTCTGAAAACGAGAATTCGCACAGTTCCATAAAGCCGAAATCGCCCGTCAGACGGGTCCAGAGCCGTTCCAGCGCCGAGGCGCGGGTGATGGTGGCTTGACGGTCTTCGATGATCAGCTCGCCATAAGCGGCAAGGATCGGCTTGCCATGCACCAAGACTTCGTCGCCGGGGTGAATGACGGCACCATTGTTAAAACGAACGTGGGCATGCAGGCTCTCGAAGCGGTGACTGACTTCGACAGTGCAGGGGACGTCCTCGGCGTATCTGCTAAAAATTCCCATGATTTGGTTCCCATTATTGTTGTTAGTTTTGTGACATGAGCCGTTCGAATGCGGCTCTATTGTCGCTGCCAAAAGCGCCGAGTTCAGCGCTCCAGCCAGAGGCGTCGTCAAGGACCGCAAGGCGGCCATTGTCGTATTTTATGATGCGCACCGGCAGCGATTGGTCAAGCCTCGCATTGGTGCGTGCGCGTTCCAGTCCGTTTTGAATAACGGTGATAAAGCCGCCATGTGGCAGATCCATCATCACGCTGCCGTCGGCTGCAAGTACGGTCACGGCTTGCGCGCCGCCGCCTTGCAAGATCACGCTGCGCTCGGCCAGAATGGTTGCGGCCTTAGGCACGCCGACATGGGCGCGCCCTGTCACGGCTGCGGCTCCGACGATGGCAAGGCTTGTCACCACCAGCGCCAAGATCGCCACAAGCAGGGGCTTGGGGATCATGTCGCGTTCTGGCGCGGAATTGGGTTTGGCTTGGGCAAGCATGGCGCCTCGCTATTCTGCGGCGGCAAGCATGAGGCCCGCCCCGCGTTGTGCCACCATTGGTTCGTTCAGCTTGGTTTCGGCGGCATCAGACAAGAGTTTTGCGACGCGGGCGGCATCGGGGATGCAGCGCAGCGCAGGCTGGGTCTTGGCAAAGACCCAAGGCCGCGCATGGGGCCAGCACACCAAGTAAGAGATCCGCGTCTCGCCCAAGGTTTGCAGCGCAATCGTACCGGTGCCATTGGGTTTTAGCGCCAAGCTGGCGGTGCCGATCTGCTTAAACGGCAGATTCAGCGTCACGGTCAGCGCCGAGCCGATCCGCATCGCCACCCGTGCGGTGGTGACGGTGTAGACCGTGGTGCGGGCTTGGGTTGCGGCCAATCCCAACAAAATCGCACAGACCAGCAAGCCAATCGCCAGATAGGGCAGCGCTATGGCAAAGGCCTGCGTCAGGTTGCTGGCCTGCACGGCGATTTGCCAGACGGCAAGGCCAAGGAAGTAGCTTGCGACCCAAGTCAGCTTGAAGGCGTCGCGGGCCAGCGCAAAGGTGGCAGGCCGGCCCTGCCAAAGCAGTTCTTCGCCCTGCGGCGGCTGCTCTGGCAGCCCGCGCACCGGCTCTATTTCATAATCGTCATGCGCGCTCATGGCTTCCAGGACTCCGGCCCATGCTTGCGCTTGTCGGCTGCATAAAGCGTGCCGCCAGCATAATAAGCGCTGATCTTTTCTTCCTCGAGCAGGGTGACTTCGCTCATGGATTTGGTTGCCGGCACGCCGTCGAACAGATCCGAGGACAGCGAATTGATCCGCACGCGGTCTTTCCAGATCTTGACCATCGGCATCGGCACCAAACGGCGATTGCCCGAGTTCAGCTCGATCTCAAGATAGCGCACCAGCTGTTCGGGGGCATCTACCCACATATCGCGGATGCGTCCGACAACCTCGTTGTCGCCCGCCTGCACCGGCAAGCCGCGCGGATCGCGCCCAGCCGAGACGCCAAAGCTGCTGGCCTGCGCCATCGGCACGATCTTAGCATGGCCGTGGCCATCCAGTTCCGGCACATCGCGGCGCGGTGCCCAGGCGGCTGGCCCAAGGCCATCAACCATCGGATCACCCAAAGGCGCATGGGGAAAGCCTTCCGAGACAGCGGTACGCCCCATCGCCAGCTCGCGCGCCTCACGCGCGCCATTGGGCAGGGTGACTTCGCCGCGCCCATGCGGCAGGATAAAGGTTTTTGGGCTGGGCAGCGGGAAGGGGCCTTGGTTGGCGGCTTTGGCCCCATCCTCGGATTCCAGCGGATAGCCTTCGCGCATGTTTTCGGTTTGCAGATAATAGATCAGCAGCGCGAAAAAGCCCCAGAAAAGCCAGATCGAAAGCGCGGCAAGATCGAAGTTGCCAAAGAAGTGCGTGCCAAGCATGAGTTAATCCTCCGGTGGTCAGTTGGGAAAGTCGATCAGGCCCATGCGGGCGGTCTCGGCTTTCGATTTTGCAGTGAAAAGCGTGACCCGAACAAGAGGGGCCAAAGCGATGAGAGTTACGAAAAGTACAAGTATTTCAACTTGGTAGACAAAAGAGTAGCCAAAGGTCTGGGTGGCAAAGATCTGGCCCAGATGGCCTTGCAGCGCATAGGCCCCGACGCTGTCGCGCAAGCCGCCGCCAATGGCGATCGATAGGCCCGCAGCTGTCGCCTGCGCCGCCCCCCAAGCCCCAAGCACCAGCCCGCGGCCGGCGTGGCCCTGCTCGGGCAGCGCCATCGCCGCTGTCAGGGTCGAGACCGCAAACAGTCCCGCACCAAGGCCGATGCACCAAGCTCCCGCAAAGAACAGCACGCCCGAGTGCAAAGGCGCGGCCATGATCACCATCACGAAAGCCACCACCCCAACCAAGATCCCGCGCGCCGACATCCGAAACATATCCTGCCCCTGCGCCATCCAATGCCCGGCCAGCACAAAGCCGATCAGCGCTCCCATGGCATTGCAGGCGGTCAGCCAGGTCGTGGCCCCCACTGAAAGCCCAAGGATCTGCGCACCATAAGGTTCAAGCAAAACGTCTTGCATCTGAAAGCCCATGGTCCCCAGCATCACCACCAGCAAAAGCCGCCCCGCCGTGCCACCCGCCAGCAGATCGCGCCAGCCCTCGTGAAAGATCGGACGGCTCTGCGCCATTTCTTCCTTGGTCATCGGGCGGACTTTTTCCTGCTTCCACAGCGCGGTCAGGTTCAGCAAGATCGTCGCCACACCGCAGCCCTGCACCACACGGATCAGCTTGATCTC
Source organism: Cypionkella sp. (assembly GCF_036782355.1). Taxonomy (NCBI): domain Bacteria; kingdom Pseudomonadati; phylum Pseudomonadota; class Alphaproteobacteria; order Rhodobacterales; family Paracoccaceae; genus Cypionkella; species Cypionkella sp. The sequence goes on along the minus strand of NZ_DAIPZF010000014.1, from coordinate 20,679 downwards.
GTTGAAATCACGCAGCAAAAGGCCAAGGATCACCGCCGAAACCGCCATCCCCAAAAGGTTCATGACATATAAAAACGCCACAACCCGCGACCGTGTCTCTTCGGTCGCGCGGTCTGAGGCCAGCGCAAGCCCCGCGGTCTGTGTCATATGCATGCCGATGCCAGTCATCAAAAACGCCAGCCCCGCCAAGGCCTTGCCCGCCCATTCCGGCCCGTGGATCTGATCACCCGACAAAACGATCAGCGCAAAAGGCATGATCGCAAGCCCACCCATCTGCCACAGGCTGCCAAACCACAGATAGGGAATGCGTTTCCAACCGATCCAGCTTTTGTGGGTGTCGCTCTTGTGGCCCAGCATGGCGCGGAACGGCGCCGAGATCACCGGCAGCGCGATCATCCCCGCCACCACTGTTGCAGGTACCGCCAGTTCGACAATCATCACCCGGTTCAGCGTGCCCAAAAGCAACACCGAGGCCATGCCAACCGAGACTTGAAACAGGCTCAACCGCAGCAGTTGCAAAAAGCTCAAGCCTTCCGAGGCCGCATCGGCAAAGGGCATCCACTTGGTGCCAAGCTGTTGAATATGCTTGGATTTAACGAAAATCACCGCCGATACTCCAGACATTCCGAAATATAAAACCCGCGCGAGACACGATCGACCTTGCTGATCTGACCCGCGCCTTGGCACTGCGCCTGCAAGCGGCTATGGGCATGCGGCACCATGGTGGGGCTGCGGTCGCTGCGCGGAAACAGCTTGCCCATGCTCCAAAACGTTAACAAAAACGGCGTGCGCGGGGCCACGGTAAACACCACCGCACCTTCGGTGCGCGCGCCAAGCCGCGCCAGCGCGGCGCAGATGTCGTGGGTGTCATAATAGATCAGACTGTCCATCGCCACGACATGATCAAAGCGTCCATAGTCCGCCGTCATATCGCCCGAGGCAAACTCCACCCGTCCGCGCAACGAGGCCGGCAAGCGCTCGCGCGCGATCTTGACCAGCGCAGGCGAGATATCCACCGCCAACACATCCGCCCCGCGCGCGGCAAGCTCTGCCGTCATCTGCCCCGCGCCGCAGCCCGCATCCAAAATCCGGGTGCCGCGCAGATCATAGGGCAGCCGCGACAGCATCAAGGCCCGCATGCGGTCGCGGCCCTCGCGCACGGTCTGACGAATGCGCGACACCGGCGCATCCGAGGTCAGACGCTCCCAAACCTTGGTGGCCGAGCGGTCAAAGTAATCTTCAACCCGCGACAAAGTTGTCGAATAGTCCGGCATCAATCAAACCCCAAAAGCTCAAAGATTTCCCGATCTGGCAGCGGATGCGGCGTGGATCCCGCACCTTGCACCGACCGCCACAGCGTATCGGCCAGCTTCATATATTCCGCCCGTGCCATCACCACATCTTCGGCGTCATCCATCTCGAACAGGGTCTTTTTCTTCAGCCGAGAGCGGCGGATCGCGTCAATATCGGGCATATGCGCCAAGCGGTTAAAGCCAACACGGGCGCAATAGCGGTCGACCTCATCGGTCTCGCGCGACCGATTGGCGACACAGCCGGCAAGCTGCACCTTGTAATTGCCCGATTTGGCCTGCACGGCGGCGATGATGCGGTTCATCGCATAGATGCTGTCAAAGTCATTGGCGGTCACGATTACCGCGCGGTCGGCATGCTGCAAGGGCGCTGCAAAACCACCGCAAACCACATCGCCCAAAACGTCAAAGATCACCACATCGGTGTCATCCAGCAGATGGTGCTGCTTCAACAGCTTGACCGTCTGCCCCACCACATAGCCGCCGCAGCCGGTGCCCGCAGGCGGCCCGCCGGCCTCGACGCATTTCACGCCGTTAAAGCCGGTGGCGACATAATCCTCAGGCCGCAGCTCTTCGGCGTGAAAATCCACCTCTTTCAAGATGTCGATCACGGTGGGCTGCAACCGCCCCGTTAGGGTAAAGGTGCTGTCGTGCTTGGGGTCACAGCCAATCTGCAACACCCGCTTGCCCATCATCGAAAACGCCGCCGACAGGTTGCTCGAGGTGGTGGATTTACCGATCCCCCCCTTGCCATAAACCGAAAACACCTTGGCACCTTCAATGCGCGCATCGGCATCCTGATGCACCTGCACCGAGCCCTCGCCATCAAGGCCACGTAGATTTGGAACCAGATCTAGGCTCATGCTGATGCCCCTTTCATCTGTCTAAAAATATCCCCGCCGGAGGCTCCGACAGGTAAGTCGCGGTGGATTTGGCAAGGCTGTCTCATTCGGCTGCAATCCCTTCCAAACGGTCTTCCAATTCATCCGCAGCCCCCTGCAAAGCCGCAAGGGTGGCGGCGTCAGGCGACCAATAGTTACGCTCAGAGGCCTCGATCAGCCGATTGGCCATCCGCGCCGAGGCTTGCGGATTCAGCGCCGCCAAGCGCTGGCGCATCGCCGCATCCAGCACAAAGGTCTCTGACAGGCGCTGATAGACCCAAGGTTCAACCGCCTCGGTGGTGGCCGACCAACCAACGGTATTGGTCACATGCGCCTCGATCTGGCGCACGCCCTCGGCGCCATGCTTCAGCAGGCCCTCAAAGAACTTCGGGTTCAACATCCGCGACCGGCTTTCCAGCGCGATCTGATCGCGCAGGCTGCGGATCTTGCCGCTGCCGCGGGTCTGGTCCGAGATATAGACAGGTGTGTCGCTGCCGCGTTGGCGTTTCACCGCCCGCGCAATGCCACCCAGCGTGTCAAAATAATGGTCCACCGAGGTGACACCCAATTCGACCGATTCCAGATTTTGATAGGCAAGTTCCACATTCTGCAGCGATTTTTGCAAAATCCCCGCCTGTTTCACCGCCTTGCCGTTGCGCCCATAGGCAAAGGATTTGCGCGCCTCATAGGCATCGGCCAATTCATCTTCGCCGCCAAAGGCCGAACTGTCGACCAATTGGTTGACGTTAGAGCCATAAGCACCCTCGGCATTGGAAAACACCCGCAGGGCGGCAGTTTCCATATCAACGCCCATCTCTTCAGCCGCCCGCAGCGCATGGGCGCGGATGAAGTTTTGGCTCAGCGGCTCGTCGGCCATGGCGCATTTATAGGCGGCCTCGGCCAGCATTTTGGTTTGCAAAGGCAGCAGGTCGCGGAAAATCCCCGACAGCGTCATCAGCACATCAATGCGCGGGCGGCCAAGCTGCGCCAGCGGGATCAGATCGGCCCCCGAGAGCCTGCCATAGGCGTCAAAGCGCGGCCGCGCCCCCATCAGCGCCAAGGCCTGCGCAATCGGGCCGCCGTCGGATTTGATATTGTCCGACCCCCAAAGCACCAGCGCAATCGAGCGTGGCAGCGTCGGATGGGCCGCCAGCAAACGCTCAGCCTGCGCCGCGCCATCGCGCAGGGCAAATTCGGTCGGCATCCGGAAGGGGTCAAAGGCGTGAATATTGCGCCCCGTTGGCAAGATCTGCGGCGAGCGGATCAGATCGCCACCGGGCACCGGTGCGATAAAGCGGCCGGAAAGCGCGCGCAAAACCGCAGGGATTTCCGTGTCTTGCTGCAATTGGCGATCAATGCGCGCGCGCGCCACATCATCCATCGGCGGCAGCAGATCCAGATATTCGGCGCGCGCTGCATCCGACATCGGCCGCCCGACGATGTGCAAGCCATCCGGGATCAGGGCGGCTTCGGCCTCAAGCAGTTTCAGCCACAGCGCTGCGGGCTTTTGCCCGCCCATATCGACGGCCACGGCTTGCTCGGCGATCAAGGCCTCTAGATCGGCGCGCTCGGGCGCATCGGCGGGCTGGCTGCGCCAGCGCGTCAGGCTGTCTTTCAGCTCGACCAAGCCTTTGTAAAGCCCGGCTTGCGCCAAGGGAGGTGTCAGATGCGAGATGGTGATGGCATTTGAACGGCGCTTGGCCAAAGAGGCCTCGGAGGGATTGTTGGCCGCGTAAAGATAGATATTCGGCACCTCGCCGATCAGCCGATCTGGCCAATCGCGCCCGCCAAGGCCGGCTTGCTTGCCCGGCATGAATTCCAAAGCGCCGTGCATGCCGAAATGCAGATAGGCATCGGCGCCAAAGCTGTCGCGCATCCACAAATAGAACTGCACAAAGGCATGGGTGGGGGCAAAGCCGCGTTCAAACAGCAACCGCATCGGGTCGCCCTCATAGCCAAAGGTGGGCTGAAGCCCGATAAAGACATTGCCAAATTGCTTGCCCAGCACAAACACCCGGCTGCCATCGCTTTGCACCTTGCCTGGTGCCGGGCCCCAGACGGCCTCCAGCTCTTTCAGCGTCGCAGTGTTGCGAACGATGTGATCGGCGCTGACAAAGGCTTCGACATTGGCAGGCTGGCCATAGGTTGCCGCATTGCCGCCCAACACCGCCTCGCGCAGATCAGCGACGGAGGCGGGCACCTCTAAACTGTAGCCCTCGGCCTTCATGGCGCGCAGGGTGTTGTGCAGGCTTTCAAACACCGACAAATAGGCGGCGGTGCCCGCAGCCCCTGCATTGGGCGGAAAGCCGAACAGCACGATGCCGACCTTTTTCTGCGCATTGCGCATCTGGCGCAGACGGGCCAGACGCAGGGTCTTTTCGGCCAAAGCGGTGATCCGCTCGGGGCAGGGCGACATCGCCCGGCTTTCAGCGCCACCGGCGCACATATGCGCGCAGCCGGTGCAGCCCTCAAGCCCGTGGCGGCCAGCAAAGACCGTGGGATTGGTTGCGCCGTCAATCTCGGGCAGCGCGATCAGCATCGTGGTCTCGATCGGGCCCAGCCCCATGCCGGCAGAGGCCCATTGCCCAAGGGTTTGAAATTCCAGCGGATGGGCCGCGATATAGGGCACATCCAGCGCGCTTAGCGCTGCCACAGCGGCTGGGCTGTCGTTATAGGCAGGCCCGCCCACCAGCGAAAATCCGGTCAGCGACACCATGGCGTCAATGCCGCGGTCTTTGGTCGAGAAATAGGCGTCAATCGCGGGGCGGCCATCAAGCCCACCGGCAAAGGCCGGAATGCAGGCAATGCCGCGCGCTTCAAAGGCCGCAATCACCGCATCATAATGCGCGGTATCCGAAGCCAGCACATAAGAGCGCAGCATCAACAGCCCCACCGTCAGCTTGGCCCCGGCAGGGCGTGGCAGATCGGCAAGATCGGTGGTCATCCGGTTGGGCAGGGCGGGGTGGTAAAGCCCAACCTCGGGGTAATCAATCGGCGCTTTGGCCACAGCGCCGCGCCAGTCTTTGCGCGCGGCATAGCGGCCCAGCAAGAACCGCATCATTTGTTCGATATTGTCGTCTGATCCGCCCAGCCAATATTGCATCGACAAAAACCAAGCCCGCAGATCCTGCGCCTTGCCCGGAATCCAGCGCAGGATTTTCGGCAGCCGGCGCAGCATCGACATTTGCTTTTCGCCAGAATTGGCGCTGGTTTTCGCGCTGGGTTTCAGCTTTTTCAGCAGCGTCATCGTGGCCGAGGCGGGTTTGGACATATCCAAATCGCCCATTTTGGTCAGCCGCACGATGGCGCTGTCGGCGATGACACCGATAAAGGCATCGACGCGGGCGCGGGCCTCGGTCAGGTCGGGCAGGATGGCGGTGATATGTTCTTCGATGAACAACAGGTTGGCGACGATGATATCGGCAGTTTGCAGATCGGATTTGCAGCGGGCAAGCGCGGCGGGGTTTTCGGCCCATTCGGCGGCGGCATGAATGGCGATGGTCAGGCCGGGGAAATCCTGAGACAGGCGCGGCGCGATGCGTGCGGCAGGGCCTGCGGCATGCTGATCAAGCGTGACCACAACGATGTTGTAGCCGACCTTTGTGCCTGTCAGAGGGGGATCAGCGCGCATAATGGGCTTTGGCCTCGTAAAGGGTTTCGACGGAAATCGCAGTGACACCTTTGGTTTCGGCGTATTTCTCGGTATTGCGGCGGGCCTTGCCGCGCACAAAGAAGGGGATCTTTTTCAGCTCGTTTTCGGCGTCCGACAGCCAGACGATTTCGCCGGCGATTTGCGGCTGGGCTGGGGTGACGGCCGCAACAGGGGCGGCCTCGGCGGGCATCGAGCCCGCAGATGCCGCGGCCGCAGGTGCTGCCTCGGCGCCAGCATCGCGGGGTTTGTGCGTGCCGCCATGGTGCGAGGCCCCAGCCTCGTCATGAAATTCGAAATCGTCGCGGAACATATGCAGCAGATGCTCTTCCAGCCCCATCACCAGCGGATGCACCCAAGTGTCAAAGATTACATTCGCGCCTTCCCAGCCCATTTGTGGCGAGTAGCGGGCAGGGAAATCTTGCACATGCACCGGGGCCGAGATCACAGCACAGGGGATGCCCAGACGCTTGCCGATGTGACGCTCCATCTGGGTGCCAAGGATCAGCTCGGGTTGCAGGGCGGCGATGGCGGCTTCGACCTCGAGGTAATCGTCAGAAATCAGCGCCTCGACGCCGAAGTCTTTCGCCAGCGCGCGGATCGGGCGGGCCATTTCGCGGTTAAAGCAGCCAAGGCCTGCGACCTCGAAGCCCATCTCGTCGCGGGCAATGCGGGCGGCGGCGGCGACATGGGTGCCATCGCCGAACAAGAACACCCGCTTGCCGGTCAGATAGGTGCTGTCGACGCTGCGGGTCCACCAAGGCAGGCGCAGACGGCTGGTGTCGCTGACCACGGGCAGGCCGGTGATCTGCGCCACTTCGGCCAGAAAGTCCTTGGTGGCACCGACGCCGATCGGCACACATTTGGTATAGGGCTGTTTGAAATTGGTCTCGAGCCAGCGCGCCGCGGATTCTGCATGTTCTGGATACATCAGCACGTTGAAATGTGCCGCCCCCAGCCGCGCGATATCGGAAGGACGCGACCCCATCGGGCCCACCACATTCACCGCGATGCCCATATCGGCCAAGAGGCGGGTGACTTCGGTGATGTCATCGCGGTGGCGAAAGCCAAGCGCTGTGGGGCCGATCAGATTGGCGGTGATCTGCTCGGTTCGTGCGCAGGGTTTGGCCAGATGGCGGACGATCTGCAAGAAGGTCTCGTCGGTGCCAAAGCCTTCTTTGCGCTGATAGCTTGGCAGATCCAGCGGGATCACCGGCAGACCCAGCCCCATGCTTTCGGCAAGGCCAGCGGGGTCGTCCTGGATCAGTTCGGCGGTGCAAGAGGCCCCGACGATCAGCGCTTCGGGCGCAAAGCGGTCCACCGCGTCTTGGCAGGCGGTTTTGAACAAGGTGGCGGTGTCGCCGCCCAGATCGCGGGCCTGAAAGGTGGTATAGGTCACCGGCGGGCGGTGATCGCGGCGTTCAATCATGGTGAACAAGAGATCGGCATAGGTGTCGCCTTGCGGGGCGTGCAAGACGTAGTGCAGCCCCTTCATGCCGGTGGCGACCCGCATCGCGCCGACATGGGGCGGGCCTTCATAGGTCCAAAGCGTCAGCTTCATTCTGCGGCCTCCAGATGGGGGCCCGCAGGCGGAGCAAGCGGGGCCAAAAGCGCGCGGCGGCGCAGAGGGCGGGCAAAAAGGGATGCAAGATCAGCGGCTTGTTCGTAGAAATGCACCGGCGTGAACACCAGCTCGATCGCCCATTTGGTGGCAAGACCCTCGGCTTCCAGCGGATTGGCCAGACCCAGACCGCAAACCGTCAGATCGGGGCGGGCCTCGCGCACGCGGGTCAGTTGCAGATCAACGTCCTGGCCTTCGGAAAGGGTCGGGCCCTCGGCCAAAAGCGCAAGCTCTTGCGCCATCAGATCGCGGTGCAAAAACGGCGTGCCGACTTCAATCGCACGCATGCCGCATTCGCGGGTCAAAAACCGTGCAAGCGGGATTTCAAGCTGGCTGTCGGGGAAAAAGAACACCGATTTATCCGCCAAGGTCTGCGCCACCATCGCCACGGCTTTTTCTGCCCGCGCGCGCGGCGCTGCGGTGGCGGCGGCAAAAACCTCGGCCGAGACGCCGAATTCGGTGGCAATCGCTTGCAGCCAAAGCGTGGTGCCCTCGGCGCCAAAGGGGAAGGGCGCGGCGATATGGCGCGCACCTCGACCCAAAAGTGCTGCATGGGTGTCGCCCAAGAACGGCTGCACCAGCGCAAAAACCGTGTTCTCGCCCACCGCAGGGGTTTGCTCAGACCGGCGCGCAGGCAGGCAGGTGACCTGTGTGATCCCCATCGCCGCCAGCAGCGCCAGCGCCTGATCTTCGACCACATCGGGCAAAGCGCCGACAAGCAGCAGTTGCTTTTCGGTGGTTTCCGGCAGGCTTGGCACCATCGAGGCCAGGCAGGCATCTTCGCCTTGGGTAAAGGTGGTTTCGATCCCCGAGCCGGAATAATTCAGCACCCGCACATGTGGCGCGTGCTTGATGCTCATGCGCTCGGCAGCGCGGTGAAGGTCAAGCTTGATCACTTCCGAAGGGCAAGAGCCCACCAGAAACAGCTGGCGAATGTCAGGCCGGCGTGACAGCAGCCGATCAACCTCGCGGTCAAGCTCGGTTTGTGCGTCGGCCAGACCGGCCAAGTCTTTTTCTTCCAGAATGGCGGTGCCAAAGCGCGGCTCGGCAAAGATCATCACCCCAGCCGCTGATTGCAGCAGATGCGCGCAGGTGCGACTGCCGACCACCAAAAAGAACGCATCCTGCATCTTGCGGTGCAGCCAGATGATGCCGGTCAGCCCGCAAAACACCTCGCGCTGGCCGCGCTGTTTCAGCACCGGCGTGGCGCTGCACCCCGTGTTGAGCAGCGGCGCGTTCATGCCTGCACCATCGCGTCAAGCCGTGCCAGCCGCAGCTTCCACAGGAATTGCGCGGCGTTCACCGCATAGGTTACATAGGCGGTCAGCGCCAAGACCATCTCGCCCACTGGCCCCAAAACCCCAGTCCAAAGCGCTATCAAATAGCCAGTGTGCAGCGCGATGACGGCAAAAGAAATCATGTCTTCCCAGAAAAACGCCGGCGCCAGAAGATATTGACCAAAGACGACCTTTTCCCAAATCGCGCCGGTGATCATGATGAGATACAGCAAAAAGGTTTTGATCAGGATCGACACCGTCGCCGCCAGATAGCCCTGATCGGTCGCCAGATAGCGCAGCACCAATACCACCGAGACCGCGAAAGCCAGAAATTGCACAGGCGCCAGCAGACCCTGCACGAGGGTCCATTTTGTCGCATCCCGACGGGCTCGTTCCTCGGCCGTGTACAGCGGCTTGCGTGGCGGCCTTGTAGAGTGATTCTTTGGCATGATCAGTCTTTCCGAAGGCGTCTGTTAAGCTGAACTTAACCCCCCGATTCTGAATGTGTCAATTAAAAGTTACACAATTTTGGTTGACACCGACTGCGGACTGCCTGGAGCTCTGTGAAAGTTTTGAAGCAGAAATTTTGACTATTATTATTTATTTACATAGCCTTGCAAAAAATGGGGTAAGCTCTTAGACTTTAGACTGTCAATTTTCTTTGACAAAAGAATACGCCTAACAGAAGGTTACCTCAAAGGATGTCCCCGATCGTGCTGACAGAGCGTTGCTGCGGTTGTGTGGGGCACTTTGTGGAGGGCTCTTCGGATGCAGGCTTTTCATCCGCGCGATCAAGCGACTGCGGCGAGCCAAGATGGCGGCGCAGTTACGTCTTTTGCATCGCAAGTCGTCTCGATGCTGGCAAGTCGCAGCGCGCGCGCGGTGTCAGAGCTGCGCGAGCCGGTGATTGTGGGGCTGGTGGCGGCCTCGACCTCGGGCAGCAAGGATGCGTTTGCCAGCCTTTTGCTCGAAGTGCGCCGTGCGCGGATCACTCTGGCGGCGCTGGCAGATCTTTATATCCCCGAAGCCGCGCGTCGGATGGGGCAGGCTTGGCTCGACGATCAGATGTCTTGGATGGATGTGTCAATCGGGGTCGGGCGGATGCAAAGCCTTCTGCGCGAGATTGGCGCGGCTTGGGCGGCCGATCAGGCGGGCGACGCGGGGCATGGCACGGTGTTGTTGCTGGTGGCCGAGCGCGAACAGCACACCTTGGGGCCTATGGTGGTGATGGGCCAGCTGCGCCGCTTTGGCGTTTCGGTCTGCCTGCGGATTGCGCCAACCTTTGCCGAGTTGAATACTTTGCTGGCAACACGACAGTTCGACGGGATTTTGATCTCGGTTTCCACCAAAGACAAGCTGGAAGCCGTTGCAAAGACCGTGGAATTTTTGAAAAATCTGATGAGCCAGCCCTGTCCGATCGTGGTGGGTGGGGCGGTGATGGCAAGAGTGGAGGATCTGGCTGCATGCACAGGGGCTGATTTCTCGACCAATGACATCGGTGCGGCTCTTGAGGGAATTGGCCTTAAGTTCGACGCCTCCTGCGTGCTTCGGCGCGCGTAAACATACCGCTGTCCCGATCGGACGGGTGGGCGGCAAAAATGGCGAACAATGCAGTGAAGACGGACACAGAACACTTTTTCGACCCCAAAACGCTGCCCTTGCTTGACCCGGCGCTGATGGCGCAGATCGTGACAACGGCGGCGGATTTGTCGGTGATTGTTACTGCCGATGGGCGGGTCAAGGCCGTTATGGTCAACCCGCATCATGCGGCCTTTGGGCAATTGCAAAGCTGGGTGGGCCAACCGTTTGACGATTGTGTGGCCGAAGAAAGCCGCGATAAATTTGCGCGCCGCCTTAAGGCTATCAGCGCGCCTGGGGCAAAGTCTTTGGTGGTCGAGGTCAATCATACCGGCCACACGATGTGGGAGTTCCCGATCCGCTATACCATGCACTGGATGGAGCGCGAGCAGTCGATCCTGATGCTGGGCCGCGACATGCGCCCGATTGCCGAGATGCAGCAGCAATTGGTGATGGCGCAAATTGCGCTGGAGCGCGATTACGAGGCGCAGCGCGAGATGGACACCCGTTACCGCGTGCTGATGGAAGCGACGCGCGATGCGATGATCTTGCTTGCGATGAACACCGGTCGCATTGTCGATCTGAATGCGGCGGCGGCGCTGATGCTGGGGGCACCGCGCCAAGATCTGGCGGGCAGCTCGATTGCGCAGGAATTTGACGGCAGACGGCGGGGCGAGTTTCTGGAAAGCCTGTCCAGCATCGCCTCTTCTGATACCGTCAGTCCGGTGGAATTGGTGGCGCGCCGGTCGCAACGCAAGCTGCGGGTGATCCCCAAGCTGTTCCGTGCGGCAGGCGAGCGGTTCATGCTCTGCCGTCTGGAAGCCCCCGATGAGGTCACCGCAGCGATCAGCGAGGTGAGCGATAATCTGGAACGGCTTTACCACGAAGGCGTGGATGCCATTGTTTTCCTTGATCAAGACGGGCTGATCACCTTTGGCAACGATGCCTTTATGAAGCTGACCGACAGCGCCTATTTGACCAATGTGCGTGGCCGGTCTTTGGCCGATTTTCTGGTGCGCGGCGTGGTGGATCTGCGGGTGATCTTGGACAACGCGCGCCGCTCGCGGCATTTGCGGCTGTATTCGACCAAGCTGATGAATGAATTCAACGGCCAGATCTCGGTCGAGATTTCGGCGACGCATCTGAACGACCGCCCCGCGCCGGGCTTTGCTTTGGTGATCCGTGATGCCAGCCGCAGCGATCTGCTGCGCCGCCCCGGCATGACCACCGGCGAAGACGGCATGCGCAGCGTGATGGAATTGGTCGGATCGTCCAGCCTGAAAGACATCGTGTCGGAAACCACCGATGTGGTGGAAAAGATGTGCATTCAGACCGCGGTCGATTTGACCCGCAACAACCGGCTTGCTGCGGCAGAAATGCTGGGCCTGTCGCGGCAATCGCTTTATGTCAAGCTGCGCAAATTTGGCTTGCTGGAAAAGGGCGACGAGTAGTTTAGCTTCCGCTAAGGCCAAAGGCGTCCCGAAAGGGGCGTCTTTTTGCGTTTAAACAGGCAGCTATTGGTTGATTTTTGCGCTTGCCTGCCTGTGACGCCCGCTGCGGCATTTCTGTCTGTTTGATTTACACTCTGTGCTTGCCCGACTCGAAAATGTAAGGCAAAGTTGACAGATGACTGTATCATCCGACTTACATATCCCCGCCCGTCCGCAGCCCAAAGCCATGTTGGAGCTGATAAAGCCGATCACATGGTTTCCGCCGATGTGGGCCTATCTTTGCGGCATCGCTTCGGTCGGTGTCTCGCCTTGGGGCGCTTGGCCCTTGGTGCTTTTGGGGGTGATCCTTGCGGGGCCGGTGGTTTGCGGGATGTCGCAGGCGGCCAATGATTGGTGCGACCGCCATGTCGATGCGGTGAATGAGCCGCACCGCCCTATCCCTTCGGGGCGGATTCCGGGGCGCTGGGGGCTTTGGATTGCGCTGGCGATGTCGGGGCTGTCTTTGGTCTTGGGGTGGTTTTTGGGGCCTTGGGGCTTTGCGGCGACCGGCGTTGGTGTGCTGGCGGCTTGGGCCTATTCGGCCGAGCCGGTGCGGCTGAAGCGGTCGGGCTGGTGGGGGCCGGGGCTGGTTGGCCTGTGCTATGAGGGGCTGCCGTGGTTCACGGGGGCGGCCGTGCTGTCACAAGGCCTGCCGCATTTTCCGGTGGTGACCATGGCACTGCTTTACGCCTTTGGCGCGCATGGCATCATGACACTGAATGATTTCAAAGCCCTAGAGGGCGACAAGCTGCACGGTGTGCGCTCGCTTCCCGTCACCTTGGGCCCTGATGTTGCGGCCAAAGTCGCCTGCACGGTGATGGCTTTGGCGCAGGCCTTGGTGATTGCGATGCTGCTGATCTGGGGGCGGCCGTGGCATGCTTTGGCGGTGACGGTTCTGCTGGCGCTGCAAATCTGGGCGATGCGCACGCTGCTGTCTGACCCCAAGGGCCGCGCGCCTTGGTATCAGGCCACGGGCATCGGCATGTATGTCAGCGGCATGATGATCACCGCTTTTGCGCTGCGCAGTCTGGAGGCTTTGCCATGACCTATCTGTCTTGGGTGTCGATTTTTCGGTTGGGGGCGGTGCAGCTGTGCCTTGGCGCGATTGTGGTGATTTGCACCTCGACGCTGAACCGGCTGATGGTGGTCGAGGCGGCTTTGCCGGCCCTGCTGCCGGGGCTCTTGGTGGGCTTGCATTACGCGGTGCAGATCACGCGGCCAACTTGGGGCTACCGCTCGGACACCGGCGGCAATCGCACGCGGTTTATCATTCTGGGCATGGCCGCGCTGGGGCTGGGCGGATTTCTGGCGGCCTTGGGATTTGTGCTGATGGCGCAAAGCTTTGTCGCAGGGTTGGCGCTGTCGATCTTGGCCTATGCTATGATCGGCGCGGGGGTGGGGGCCTCTGGCACCTCGCTTTTGGCGCTGCTGGCCACGGTCACGCATCCGCGGCGGCGGGCGGCGGCGGCGACGATCACCTGGCTGATGATGATTTTTGGCATTGCGGTGACGGCCACGGTGGTGGGCAAGTCGCTTGACCCCTATTCGCCCGAGCGGCTGCTGCGTGTGGTGGGCATCGTGGGGCTGGTGGCGCTGATGCTGACCACGCTGGCGGTCTGGGGGATCGAGGCGCGCCACGCGGGGGGCCCCGCCGAGCCTACCGCCAAACCGCTGCCCTTTCGCGAAGGTCTGGCCGAGATCTGGGCCGAGCGGCGGGCGCGCAATTTCACCCTATTCATCTTTTTGTCGATGGTCGCCTATTTCATGCAAGAGCTGATCCTAGAGCCCTATGCCGGTCTGGTGTTCGACTTTACCCCCGGGCAATCGACGCAGCTTTCGGGCGCGCAGAATGCCGGCGTCTTTGTTGGCATGCTGACGGTGGGGATTGCTGCAACCGGTTTGCGGATCGGGTCGCTGCGGGCTTGGGTGATGGCGGGCTGTGCGGGGTCGGCGCTGGCACTGCTGGCGCTTGCGATGGCGGGGCAAATGGCGGCGGGGGCGGGGCTTATCCAACCCGCGACCATCGCCCTTGGGCTTTTCAACGGCATGTTTGCGGTCGCAGCGATTGGCTCGATGATGGCGCTGGCGGGCGAAGGCCGCGAAGCGCGCGAGGGCACGCGGATGGGGCTTTGGGGGGCTGCGCAAGCGATTGCGGCAGGGCTTGGCGGAATTTTGGGCGCAGGGGCGGTAGATCTGGCGCGCGTGCTGATGGGCAATGCCTCGGCCTTTGGGCTGGTGTTTGTGGCAGAGGCTGGGTTGTTTTTGGGGGCCGCCCTGATGGCGGCTCGGGTCATCGAAGCGCGGCAAGACAGTGGTCTGCCGGCGATGGTAGCGGGAGAATGAAGATGTTTGATGTCGTGGTCATCGGTGGCGGCCCCTCGGGGGCGACGGCTGCGAATGATTTGGCCCGCGCGGGCTGCGATGTGGCTTTTCTGGACAGGGCCGGGCGGATCAAGCCCTGTGGTGGTGCAATTCCGCCGCGGCTGATCGAGGATTTCTCGATCCCCGATAGCCAGTTGGTCGCCCATATTCAAACCGCGCGCATGGTGTCGCCCACGGGGCGCTCGGTGGATATTCCGATCGAGAACGGCTTTGTCGGCATGGTCGACCGCGAGCATTTTGACGAGTTTTTGCGCGCAAGGGCGGTGTCGAATGGCGCAAGCCGTGTCACCGGCACCTATCTGCGCATCGAACGCGAAGCCGCCGCGACCCATGTGATCTACCGCGACAAGGCCACGGGGGCCGAGATGCGGCTGACCACGCGGCTGGTGATCGGCGCCGATGGCGCGCGCTCGGTTGTGGCCAAGACCGAAGTGCCCGGCGGCGACCGCATTCCCTATGTCATTGCCTATCACGAGATCCTGAAAGCGCCGCCCAAAAGTGCTGCCTATGATCCGATCCGCTGCGATGTGATCTATGATGGCCGCATCAGCCCCGATTTTTATGGCTGGGTGTTTCCGCATGGCGATCAGGTCAGCGTTGGCATGGGCACCGGGCTTGAGGGGGTGGATCTGAAACATGCCACCGCCGATCTGCGCGCGGCCTCGGGTTTAAGCGATTGCGAAACCATCCGGCGCGAGGGCGCGCCAATTCCGCTGCGCCCGATGGATCGTTGGGACAATGGCCGCGATCTGGTCTTGGCGGGCGATGCGGCGGGGGTGGTGGCGCCGTCCTCGGGTGAGGGGATTTACTATGCCATGGCAGGCGGGCGGGCAGCGGCCACAGCCGCGCAGGCGACGCTGGCCACGGGCCGTGCCTCGAAACTGCGCTTGGCGCGCAAGATGTTCATGAAGGAACATGGCACGGTGTTCAAAGTGTTGCGCTCGATGCAGGATGCCTATTACCAATCGGACGAGCGGCGCGAGCGGTTTGTGAGCCTGTGTCACGACGTCGATGTGCAAAAACTGACGTTCGAGGCCTATATGAACAAGAAGCTGGTCAATGCCCGCCCCTTGGCGCATCTGAAGATTGGCGTTAAGAATGTGCGGCATTTGTTGGGCTGGGTCGCGCCCGAACACGTTTAACCCGCCACTGTCACCGGAGCGAAGATGCAAGAGATGATCCCTGCCTATGTCGAGGATGTGTTGACGCCAGTGGAAAAGCTGGCGGTGCATCAGCGCGGGCTGCGGCATCTGGCGATTTCGGTCTTTGTGATGCGGGGGGATAAAACCCTGCTGCAACGTCGCGCTTTGGGCAAATATCACACGCCGGGGCTTTGGGCGAACAGCTGCTGCACCCATCCGCGCTGGGGCGAGGCGGCCTTGGCCTGCGCCACGCGGCGCTTGCACGAGGAATTGGGCATCTCGGGGCTGGCGTTGCAGCGCGCGGGCGGCACTGAATACCGCGCCGATGTCGGGGGTGGGCTGATCGAACACGAGCTGGTGGATCTGTTTGTGGCCCAAGCACCTGCCGATCTGCAGATCACCCCCAACCCTGACGAGGTGCTGGAAACCGCTTGGGTGTCCTTGCCGGATCTGGCGCAGCAGGTGCAGGCCGAGCCTGCGCGCTTTACGCCTTGGCTGCGGATCTATCTTGCCGATGGCTGGGGCCGCGTCGCCGAAACCCTAAGTGCCAATGCCCATGTCTAAGCCGCGCATGCGGGTGATGTTGCTGGGGGCCACCGGCACCATTGGCCGCGCCACGCTCGATGCGCTGCTGGCGCGTGGCCACGAGGTGGTGTGTTTTCTGCGCGCCGATCCGCAATCCCCGCGCCGCGGTCTGCCCGAGGCCGCGATTTTGCGCTTTGGCGAGGTGACAGACCCGCAAGCCCTTGCGCGCGATGGATTTTGTGGCGAAAGCTTTGATGCTTTGGTGTCTTGCCTTGCCTCGCGCACCGGCCAGCCTGCCGAGGCTTGGGCGATAGATCATCAGGCGCATCTGGCCGCTTTGCACATCGCCCAAGCGCAGGGCGTGCGGCAGATGGTGCTGTTGTCGGCGATTTGCGTGCAGCGCCCACTTTTGGCGTTTCAGCAGGCCAAGCTGGCCTTCGAGTCCGCGCTGATCGCATCGGGGCTGACCTATAGCATCGTGCGGCCAACGGCGTTTTTCAAATCGCTGTCAGGGCAGGTGGCACGGCTGCGCCAAGGCAAGCCGTTTTTGATCTTTGGCGATGGTCAGTTGACCGCCTGCAAGCCGATCAGCGATGCCGATCTGGCGGAATATTTGGCCGATTGTCTGGACAACCCTTTGCGCGCAAACCAGATTTTGCCAATCGGCGGCCCTGGCCCTGCGATCACCCCGCGCGCGCAGGGCGAAGCGCTGTTTCGCCTGCTGGGCCAAACGCCGAAGTTCCGTTCGGTGCCGATTGGCCTGATGGATGCGATTATCGCGGCGCTTGGCCTTTTGGGGCGGCTGTCGCCAAAAGCGCGCGAAAAGGCCGAGCTTGCCAAGATCGGGCGCTATTATGCAACGCAATCGATGCTGGTCTTGAACCCAGAGACCGACCGCTATGACCCAGAGGCAACGCCTTCAACCGGCACAGACACGCTTTTCGACTTTTATGCCCGCCTTTTGCGTGACGAGGCTGCGGTGGATCTGGGCGCGCATGCGGTTTTCGCCACCAAAGCTGCATCGCCTTAGGGCTACGGCGCGCGTGGGGCCGTGTTCATCATCTTTTCCATATAGTCAAAGGCGGTGTCAAAATCTGCGGCGGCAACATCTGCCCCAACGATGCCATCCAGATGAAGATCCATCGCCGCAAGCCTACCGCAGATCATGATCCGCGCCTTGGGTTTGCACAGCCGCAGCGCCACAATCAGCTTTAACACCGCAGGCAGCACCCGCTTGCCACTGGCCGAAAGCCCAATCAGCGCGGTGTCTTGGTTTTCGACCTCTTCCACCAAAGCGTCATGGCTCAGACCGGTCAGCAGCGTGATGTCCCAGCCCCGGTCACGAGCCATATCTGCGGCCACGGTGATGCCAAGCGTATGGGTGTCATCGGGCACGCTGGCAAAAATCGCCGAGCGCCGCAGATCTTGCGCCGGCAGGGTGCGTTGCAACCGCAGCGTGCGCAAAATCGCATAGATGCCACTGGCCGCAATCGTGACCTTGTAAAACGACAGCTGGTCTTCATCCCACCACTCGCCCAAGCGCGCCGCAGCCCCTGCAAGATAGATCTGACACAGGGTGTCATAGCTAAAACCCTTGCGCTGCGCCTGCTCGATCAAACCAATCGCCGCAAGCGGGTCTTGCGACAACAAGGCCTGACACAGCTCGTCGATCTGCGCCGAGGTTGGACGCAATTCGGGCGGGATCGGCGCGCGCAAATTGTTGGCAACCCGTTTGACAACTTCTTTTGCCAAATCGGTCAGCGCGGTCTTGGGCAATGTTTTGCGAATGGTTTCGACTTCGCTGTAAGCCATTGAAAGCTTGCTTCGGTCTAACCGTACCGGCTCCAGCATCTTGACCCCCTCCAAAGTCATCGACGTCTCTAGCCTTAGAGATCTTAGCGTCTCTATTTTCTAGACCTAGGATCATAGCGCGATCTTAACACTTGGCAAGCCTCTGCTAGGGCGGTTTTGCCAAGTGGTTTCGCAGCTGTTTCCGGCGGTCATCTCTGAACAAAAACGGTAAAATCGCCTTGTTTTAGCGACGAAAGTTAAGGCGGCTAGGGTGTTGAATTGCGCGCCGATTTACAAAGTTTTCAGTCGGGCGAACGATGGGGTTCGTCTGCAACCCAAGACGGAAAAGCTGCGCAGCGCTGCCGCAATCCATCTGGTAGGTTTGGCCCAAACTGGCCTGAGAGCGGTGTCACGGGCCGCGACAAAGTTTGGCACAAAGAATCGCCGCAGCGTCGTCTGCCCGCGGGGCTTTGGCGGAAATCCTTGACCTTGCGCACCATTCGCGACAAAAGCGGTTCATAATATTTAACGGTTTTTGGTAAAAGTGAGCCCTATGCTTGATATTGTAATTCGTCCCGTTGGGCGCATGACAAACCAGATGATGCAGGTCTTGGTGGCAGAGCGTTATGCGCAAAAATTTGCGGGGACGACGATTTCAGGGGCCGCACTGGCCGAGTGGCGCTACCCAGAAGCCCCAGTTTCGCGCGGGCATCACAGCTTTCCCAAGATTGATATCCAGCGGTTTGATGTGGCCTATCTGGATGATTTGATTGCAACCGGTCAGCTCAAACAGCTTAAAATTAGAACGCCCTGCTGTAATATCAGCGCCTTTCCCGCGCTAAAACATGCGCAGTCTTTGTTCAAAGCGCCAAAACAGAGTTTTTATAAAACCGGCGCAAAGGATTTGGTCATTCATGTGCGCTTGGGGGATATCTTGGTACCGGGGCGGCACAGGGATTATCCGCCTTTGCCGATCGCCTATTACCAAAAGATCCTTGAGGAAAATGACCTGCGGCCCGTTTTTGTCGGCGAGTTGGGCGAGGATGTCTATTCAAAGGCTTTGCGCAAGGCCTTTCCAAAGGCCAAGATGATCGACAATGGCTCGGTTTTACATGATTTCCAAACGCTGCGGCAGGCGCAGAATATTGCGATTGGGGTCAGCACCTATTCGTGGATGGCGGCTTGGCTGGGCAATGCAAAACGCATCTTTTATCCATTGCGGGGGCTTTTTAATCCCTTGCAGGTGTCTTCGGTGGATATGGTGCCGCTAAAGGATCCGCGGTACACATTCTATCAGTTTCCAATCCGCCAATGGAATGCCGATGACGCTGATTTCGAGGCGCTTTTGCACGGCCCAAGCGAGGCCGAAGTTATCTCGCAACAAAAGGTCGCGGAATTGGTGCGCCAAAGTGCAGATTTGGCAGCCGCACATATCGAGGCATGGAAAACCCAAATTGAAGCAAGGCTTTAGGCAAAAGCTGTCTTTCGAGTGCTTTAACAAAGTGCCAAAGCTGGCCGATGCTTACGGTTTTTTCAGGGCAGGGGCCTGGTTGCAGGCATTGGGCGCCCGAGCCTAAGACCAAGCCTGTGTAACTTGCATCAGTGCAGCTTTGGCCTGGACTGCATAGCCTGAACCCAAGGTCGCCGGTCATCGCGGCCCAGATGTTTACCAGACCTTGGCCCTGTCAGATCCGCGCTTGGTTTCTCCTCGTGACCCTGCGTTTGATCTTGGCACCCGAGGTCTGGTTTCGGCCCCGCTACTTCAGCAAGGGTCCCTCGTGGTCCAGATAGCCGCGATCAAAACCGGCAAATTCGATCAGCGCGTCGTAATCGTCAAACACCACGCGGCCCTTCTGAAAGGTCAAAAGGCCTTGCTCGCGCAGTTCGCGCAGCACGCGGTTGACATGCACCGCACTTAGGCCCAAGGCGTCGGTCAGCAGATATTGCGACAGCGGGCAAGCATAGCCGTTGCGGTCGGCCATGCCGACCAAGCGCAGCCGCGCACCCAGTTCGAGCAGGAAATGCGCCATCCGCTCGGTGGCAGAGCGGCGGCCCAGATCTATAATATGTTCCACCAGCATCGCCTCATCGCGCGAGGCCGCCCAAAGAACTGCGGTGGCCAGACGCGGGGTCGCGCTAAAGGCCGCGAAGAGGTCGCTTTGCCTGATCTCCGAGGCCTGCACAGGCGTAATGGGTTCGACATTATGATCTGAGCTGCGGAAAAGTACCGAGCGCAGGCCCAGAAAATCGCCCGGAACCTTAAAGTTTACAATCAGGGCTGTGCGCCTGTTGCGCGCTTCTGTTTGGTTTTCACCTGAGGCGCGGTTCTCAAGCCAACAAATAAGAAAACCCGCCGAAGCGGGTTTGTCTTAGGTAGCTAATCTCCGAAGAGATTTTGGCTCCGGCGGTAGGGATCAAATAAAATTTATTATATAATAATATCAATATATTGAGTATCGCATGCCTTGCATTTGTGTACCGAGTTTCTGGAAATCTGTGTACCGAGTTTGGATTGCGCTCATGGTGGCGGGCTGCATTGGTCCCATGTTCTCATACTAAAATCATTGACCAACTTCATAAGTCAGGCGAGCCTTGCCGAACGCTGAGGTCCTTTTTCGTTTTGTTGTCGGGAGGCAGGCATGCGCGTACCAATTAAGTCAGCGATGACTGTATGGTCTGTTTCGGCTGTAACTTTTGCAGCCTTGCTTTTCTTTTTGATACCTCTACTTGCTGCCGCGCATTCTGGAGGACTAAACGCCCAAGGCTGCCATGCTGGTTCGCAACCCTATCACTGCCATCGGCCGCAGGTTCCTAACTCGCAGAACAGCCCCCCAGTCAAAAAGTCGCGGACTGGTATTTGCCATATAGAGGGCAGCAGGTATTATCTTCAGACAAAGAAGTTTACTCCGTTCAACAACATTTCTACTTGTCTAGCTTCCGGGGGGAGATTGCCTAAATGAGCCGGATTCTTTCTCGTATTGGCAGTTTAAGAACAGAACAAAGAGCGGTTCAGCTGTTACTCATAATCCTGAT
>NZ_DAIPZF010000013.1:0-85725 GCF_036782355.1 Cypionkella sp. | reverse complement strand
AATGGTAGAGCAGCAGCTTCCCAAGCTGAATACGAGGGTTCGATTCCCTTCACCCGCTCCAATCTCAAAAGCTTCCTATGGGGTTTAAACGCCGTCTTGAGACTTTGATTGTCTCATGCCGTGCCCCGACTGCCCAATCCCACAGAATGTGCGGGCCTTGCAGCTCTGGTCAGCTTGGGGCCGTTACGGTTCAGGGCTGGCAGGTCCGCACGGAATCCGGTTTCAGGTGAGGATAGCTGCAATCAATCATCCCGGTGCAACATCCTAATAATTTTACTATTTTTGCATGAGGGTTTAAGATCAAAGACCGGTTTGGCTCGATGCCTGCATCAACTTTAACGAGGGCTTGTCCATGGCCACCAAAACTATGCTGCACCCCCGTAACCAACACAGAGAAGGTTACGATTTTGCGCGCTTGGTGGCACAATCCCCTGAACTTGCAGCCTTTGCGATCACCAACCCGCTTGGTCAGACGACGATTGATTTTCAAAATGTGTTGGCAGTCCGGATGCTTAATCGGGCATTGCTGACGACGTATTACAATATAAATTTTTGGGATATTCCGCCCAATTATCTATGCCCGCCAATTCCCGGGCGTGTTGACTATATCCACTATCTGGCGGACTTGCTTGCACAGAGCAACAATCAAGAAATCCCTCGCGGGCGGAATGTCAAAGTTCTGGATATAGGTACCGGTGCGAGTTTGGTGTACCCTCTTATTGGTCAGAGTGAATATGGATGGCATTTTACAGGCGTCGACATAGATCCAATTGCGATCAAATCCGCACAGCAGATTTGCCAATTCAACAAATTAAAAATCACCCTTAGGCACCAAAATAACCGTGAGAATATCTTTAAAGGCGTGATCGAACCCCGCGATGCTTTTCACGTCACCATGTGCAACCCGCCTTTCCATTCCTCGATCGAACAAGCCGATAAGGGCACACAACGCAAGTGGGCCAATCTTGGCAAAGGGCACTCACAAAAACTCAATTTTGGAGGGCAAAATGCTGAACTCTGGTGCCCGGGTGGCGAGATAAAGTTCATCGCCAGCATGGTTGAACAGAGCATGGAGTTCGCGGAGCAGTGCCTGTGGTTTACCTCGTTGGTCTCGAAAAAAGACAATCTTCAGCCGCTTTCTAGAATTTTGGAAAAGGCTAAGGTTGCTAATTTTAAAGTAATCGAAATGGCACAGGGACAAAAAACAAGCCGCTTTGTTGCTTGGACATTTGTTAAGGAAAATCAACGCCCGCTATTTTTCAGTGCGGCCAAGACATAGTGCAGAGAGAAAACGCTTTCAGATCATCTTGATCAGCTGTCGCATCCGCGATGCCTGCGATTGGACCGTGGCGCTGCTTATATCGCTATCAGAAGCGCTAAGGCGTGAAATAGTGCGGCTTGCGGTTGACTTTGGTGCAAAAATCGCCATTTCAGACAAACAGATTTACTTTTCTGAATGTGAATGGACGCCAGATGAAACCTATCCCTCGATCCATCGCCTTGGCCTGTGGCGCCGTGCTGCTCCTTGGCGCAGGCTATGCCTATAGCAACCGCTATGCCGTCGAGCATTTTGTGATGAGCCGGATGCATGACGAGAGCGGCCAGCATATGGGCGGCTTTGGCATGGGGCATATGTTCAAGGGCGTTGACACCACAGAGGCCGAGGAATCGGAGCTGCGGGCGATGTTTGAAAACAATACCGGCATCGCGCGGCGGGTCGAAAACCTGCCAAACGGCATTCGCACCACCACCACGGCGCAGGATGAAGATCTGCGCAACGCTTTGATCAGCCATGCCGCGGGGATGATTGCGCGGGTGGATGAGGGCCGTGATCCCAAGGTTTTCATCCAAAGCCCGACGCTTGATCTGCTGTTTCAAAACCGCGCTTTGATCACCACGCAGATTGAGACGACCGCTGATGGCATCATCGTTACCCAAACCTCAGAAGATGCAGCGACTGTGGCGGCCTTGCAAAAACATGCGGGCGAGGTCAGCGACCTTGCGGCGCGCGGCATGCAATCGGTGCATGAGGCGATGCAGCAGCGCCTGAACTAAGGCGCGCCTATAGCGCCAGCCAAAGCCCCAAGGGCAACAGGGCAAGGCTGGCGACATGCCCCATGATCACAATCGAGGCGACCCGATTTGGCGCCACGTTGAATTTATCGGCCAGCATAAAGTTGAACATCGCCGAGGGCAGGCAGGCGTAAAGAATAAAGGCGCCGCGCTCAAGCCCTGACAGCGGCAAAAGCCACAGGATCGCAAAGCAGGCCACCAGCCGCACCGCTGCGGCCAGAACCGCGCCGCGCAGGCCCGCACTTGCATCGCGCACCTGACTGCTGGACAGCCGCGCGCCCAGCGACAGCAGCATCAGCGGCACGATCACCGCGCTGATCATCGCCAAGGGCCTGTCCAACCACAGCGGCAAATGCAGCCCGCCTTGGGCAAAGCCAAGCCCCAGCAGCGTCGCCCAAACCAGCGGATTGGCATAGAGCATCCGCCAGTCGATCCGCCCGCTCATGATGCCAGCGCCCAGCGTGAAATGCAGGATATTTGACACCACCAGCAAGACCACCGCCAGCGGCAGGCCCTGCGCGCCATAAGCCAAGACAATCAAGGGAATGCCAATCGGCCCCACATTGGTGAACATCGCGCAAGGCAGAAAAGCCCGCGCCCCTGCCCCCGAAACCTTGGCCAAAGGCAGCGCCAAAATCCCTGTCGCACCAATGTGCAAGACCACGGCAAAGCAAAACAGCAGCGCCGCCCTAGGGTCAAAGCCCTTGCTCGACATCGAAGTGAAAATCAAAATCGGCAGCAAAAGATCAATCGTCATGCGGTTGACACCAGCCAGCTCAGGCTTGACCGCGCGGCTGTAGAAAAAGCCAAGCAGCACGATCACCAAAATTGGCAGGGTGATGTCAAGGATCTGGGTCATCGGCGCGCCTTTGCTGGCTGTGGTCTTAGGGTGCTGAAACCGCAGCAAAGAATTGGCGCGCAGCTTGGGCAACCTAGGGTGCCGCTGCGGCAAAGGCAAAGCCAATCTCTGGGGTGGCTCTCTTTCCCTTTGCGGCGCGTTGGGTTAGCAAGGCCGCAGCGACCCCTGTGTTTCTGAAAGGATATTCCATGAGCGAGATCAAACGTATCGGTGTTGGCGCCCGCATGTCGGAAGCCGTTTGCTATAACGGCATTGCTTGGCTTGCCGGTCAAGTCGGCACCGCTGGCGAAAGCGTCACCCAGCAGACGCAGACCTGCCTTGCCGAGGTGGACCGCATTCTGGCCGCCGCTGGCACCGATAAGACCCGCATTCTGTCGACACAAATCTGGCTGGCCGATATGGCCGATTTCGCCGAAATGAACGCGGTTTGGGACACTTGGGTGCCACAGGGCCACACGCCCGCACGCGCCACGGGCGAAGCAAAGCTGGCAGCCCCCGGCTATCTGGTCGAGGTTATCGTGACCGCCGCCCTTGCCTGAAACCACTGGCGCAGCCCTTCAGGCTGCGCCCGCTTTTAGCCGCGCAAATAGGCGACCAGCGCCTGCGTCGAGCCATCTTTGCCCGCCGCGCTTTCCTTGCCTTCAAGGATCGGTTGCAGCGCCAGCGCCAGCTCTTTGCCCAATTCCACGCCCCATTGGTCATAGGAATTCAGGCCCAAGATCACGCCTTCGACAAACACCCGATGTTCATAAAGTGCGATGATCTGGCCCAACACGAAAGGCGTCAGCAGCGGATAGACCAGCGTCGTCGAAGGGCGATTACCCGCAAAGACGCGGTGGCGGGCTTGGCGGTCAAGCTCGGCCCCTGTCAGACCCTTTTTCGCCATGATCGCAGTTGCCTCGGCCAAGGACCGCCCGCGCATCAGCGCTTCGGATTGGGCAAGGCAGTTCGAGGCCAGCAGCAAATGCTGATGCGCCAGATCAGCCTCATGGCCCGAGCGCGCGATCATGAATTCGCAAGGCACGACGCGGGTGCCTTGGTGGATCAGCTGATAAAACGCGTGCTGGCCATTGGTGCCGGGTTCGCCCCAAACCACGGGGCCGGCCTGGGTCGCAAGCGCGCTGCCATCCATCGCCACCGACTTGCCGTTGCTTTCCATTTCCAGCTGCTGCAAATAGGCAGGCAACCGGCTAAGGCGTTGATCATAGGGCAAAACCGCACGGGTGCTATAGTCGCAAATCTGGTTGTGCCAGATGCCAACCAAGGCCAGCATGACCGGCATATTCTGCGCAAACTCGGCGGTCAGGAAATGCTGATCCATGGCGCGGCCACCGGCAAGAAACTCTTCAAACCGCTCTGGCCCAATCGCGATCATCAGCGCCAGACCAATCGGCCCCCAGATCGAATAGCGCCCGCCGACCCAATCTTCAAAACCAAACACCCGCGACGGATCAATGCCCATCGCAGCGGTCTTTTCGGCAGCGGTGGAAACGGCTGCAAACTGCGCGCCGGTGTTGCGCACTTTGCCCGCCATCCAGCGCCGCGCGGTCTCGGCATTGGTCATCGTCTCGATGGTGGTAAAGGTTTTCGAGGCCACGATCACCAGCGTGGTCTCGGGGTTCAGCCCCTTGAGCACATCGGCGACATGGGCGCCGTCAACGTTGCTGACATAATGCACCCGCGGCCCGTCGTGATAGGGCGCAAGCGCCAGCGTCGCCATCACCGGCCCCAGATCAGAGCCACCAATGCCGATATTGATCACATCGGTAATCGCGCCGCCCTGCCCGGTGATGCGGCCTGCGCGCAGATCGCGGGCAAAGTCTGCCATCCGCGCCAGCGTCTCGCGCACCTCTCGCATGACATCGGCCCCGTCGACAGCGATCACTGCCTCTGGCCCCGCCCGCAAGGCGGTGTGCAACACGGCGCGGCCCTCGGTGTCATTGATCTTTTCGCCCGAAAACATCGCCGCGCGCTTTTCAGCCACGCCGGAAACCTTGGCAAGTTCGATCAGCAAGTCTTTGGTTTTGCTGTCAATATTGGTCTTGGAATAATCCAGCATCATTTGATCAGCCGAGACTGAAAAATCCGCAGCCCGATCGGTTTCGTCAAACAAAGAGATCAGCGGCCGCGTTGCCACCGATGCGTGATAGGCCTGCAAGGATTGCCATTTTGACATGAGTTACTCCGCCCAATGAATTGTTGCGTGATCAAGCACCGCGCGCACGGGGGCCTCAAGCGGCGACAGATGCCAAGCCGCCTCGATGGCTGCGCGCTTTTCGGCGCCGGTGATCAGGATATGGATGTTTTTTGCAGCCGCCAGCACTGGGGCTGTCAGGGTGATGCGCGGCTCGCCCGCAGCCTCGGCCCGCATTGGCAGCAGGATCGGCGCGTCGGGGCTAAGCGCTTCGGCCAAAAGATCGGCACCAGGAAACAGGCTTGCGGTGTGCATATCCGCCCCCATCCCCAACAGCAGAACCGACAAAGGCAGATGCGGCGCAATCGCCGCAGAGAGGTCGGCAAGCGCCGCTTCGGGCATTTCAGTCGGGGCATAAAGCGGCAAAAGCTGCGCTGCCGCCGCCTTATCCACCAAAAGCCGCGCGCGCAGCAAGGCGGTGTTCGAACGCGGGCTGTCTTCGCCGACCCAACGCTCGTCGTTCAGCACCACGGCAATATTGGCCCAATCCAGACTGACCGCCGATAAGATGTCAAACACCGGCCCCGGCGTGGTGCCCCCCGGCACACTGAACGAGGCCCGCCCCTGCGCAAAAAGTTCCTCGCGCAGATCAGAGGCCAAGCGGTCTGCAAGGCCAATCATCAGTGCTTCGCGGTCGGGATAGGTCTCGATCCTCATTTCTTGATCTCGCGCCAGCGGCGACCGTCGCGGTGCATCAGCATCAGCGCATCCTCTGGCCCAGAAGATCCCGCGTCATAGGCTTGCGGTTTGTCACCGCGCGCCTCCCAGCCTTGAATGATCGGATCGGTCCAGGCCCAAGCCGCCTCGACCTCGTCGCCGCGCATGAACAGGGTCTGATTGCCGCGGATCACATCCATGATCAGCCGTTCGTAGGCGTCTGGCACATCCTCGGCCTCGTCGCCCAAAGCCTCGGCAAAGGACATATCCAGCGGCACCTGCATCATCCGCATGCCGCCCGGCCCCGGTTCTTTGATCATCACCATCAGGTTCATGCCCTCATCGGGCTGCAAGCGGATCACCAGCACGTTTTCATGCCAGCCGCTTTCATTGTCGAAAATCGCATGGGGCGGCTGCTTGAAGGTGATCGCAATTTCGCTGGCGCGCGCACGCAAACGCTTGCCGGTGCGCAGATAAAACGGCGTGCCCTGCCAGCGCCAGTTCGACACCGTGGTTTTCAGCGCGATATAGCTTTCGGTCTTGCTGCTGGCGTCTTCGCAATGCTCAAGATACCCGCCCTCGCCGTTGCCAGCGCGGTATTGGCCGCGCACGATGTCATCGGGCTGCACCGGCGACAGCGCGCGGATAACTTTAAGCTTTTCATCGCGCACAGCGTCTGGGTCAAAGTGATAGGGCGGCTCCATCGCGATTAGGCAGAGCAATTGCATCATATGGTTTTGCACCATATCGCGCATCGCACCCGATTTGTCGTAATAGGCGCCACGACCTTCGACGCTGACAGTTTCGGCCACGGTGATCTGCACATGATCGACATATTCCGCCTTCCACAGCGGTTCGAACAAGATATTGGCAAAGCGCACCGCCATCAGGTTTTGCACGGTCTCCTTGCCCAGATAGTGGTCGATGCGGTAGATCTGGGCCTCGTTGAAATGCTTGGCCAGCACCGCGTTCAGCGCCTTGGCCGAGGCCAGATCGCGGCCAAAGGGCTTTTCCACCACGATGCGGCTTTCAGCATGGGCGATGCCGTGGGTGTGCAGCCGTTCCGCAATATCGCCAAACAGCGAGGGCGCGACCGAAAAGTAAAACGCCCGCACCATGTCAGGGCGCACAGCAGATTTTAGCTTATCCCAGCCAGTCACCCCCAGCGCATCAATCGAGATATAGCTGATTTTTTCCAAAAACGCCGCGATAACGCCAGCATCACGCCGATTTTCGGGCACGAATTCCTCAATCGCCTCGGCCACCATCTGGCGAAAGCCTGCATCATCCAGATCGGCGCGGGCAGCACCAATAATCCGGCTGTCTTCGGTCATCTGACCTTGCAGAAACCGCCGATAAAGCCCCGGCAGAATCTTGCGTTTGGCAAGATCCCCCGTTCCGCCAAAGATCACCAGATCAAAAGCATCAACCGGAATTACGCGCGAAACCATGGCTTACCTCGTCTTTTGTGGCAGTATAGCGGCACCAGCGCAGATCGACCAGATGCGGGGCGGGCCCCGATCCTTGTTAGCGCTAACGAGGTGCTTTTACGGTGACTTAGCCCGCAAGTCTAGCAGAGGATGCAGACTATTCGCATCGAATTTCCCCTGGAAGCGCTGCGGTTGCAAAGATTTGAGCCAAAGCCCGCCGCATCTGCCTTGTCGCGCCCTTTTGTGAATGTCACACTTGGTTATTTCTTGCTGATGTCAGGATTCGCACCTATGCGTCGCTTTGTTTTCTCCAGCCTTTTTGCGCTTTGCTTTACCAATCCCGCGCTTGCCGAAACCGTCAAGGTCTTTGCCGCCGCATCGCTTAAGACCGCGCTTGACCAAGTTGCCGCCGATTTCACCGCCCAAACCGGCAATCAGGTTGTGATCAGCTATGCAGGGTCCAACACATTGGCCAAGCAGATTTTGAATGGCGCGCCTGCTGACATTTTCATCTCGGCCAATACAGCTTGGATGGATGAGCTGGAAAAGGCCGGCCTGCTGGTGACGGGCAGCCGTAAGGATATCTTAAAAAACATCCTTGTTCTGATTGCGCATGGCAAGGATGCTCCTCATGTGGCGATCAGTGAAGATCTTGATCTTGCGGGGCTTTTGGCGGGCAATCGGCTGGCGATGGCGATGGTGGATGCGGTGCCTGCGGGGCAGTACGGCAAGGCAGCTTTGATCTCTTTGGGGCTGTGGGACAGTGTGGCCGCCTCGGTCGCGCAGGCTGAAAATGTGCGTGCGGCGCTGGCTTTGGTGGCGCGCGATGAGGCGCCCTTTGGCATTGTCTACGCCACTGATGCCAAGGCCGAGCCCAGCGTCAGCGTCGTTGGCCGCTTTCCGCCAGAGAGTTATCCCGCCATCACCTATCCCGCGGCCCTGTTGAACGAAGCGCGCGACGCCGCCGATGCGGGCTTTTTCGCTGCCCTGACAGCGCCCGAGGCCGCCGCTCATTTCACCGCTGAAGGCTTTACCATGCTGACACCCTAGCCCGCCCGAGCGATTAAACCGATACATGCGCGCGCAGATCGGCCTTCTCGAAACTCGCCTTTGCGCCGGAAACGGAAACCGCGCCGCGCTGCAAGACATAAAACTGATCCGCCAAGCCATAGGCAAATTCGAAATATTGCTCGACCAGCACAATCGCAATATCGCCCTTGGCCTTCAGATGCGTCAGAACATGGCCGATTTGTTGAATGATATTGGGCTGAATGCCTTCGGTCGGCTCGTCCAGCAACAGCACTTTGGGCCGCATCAGCATTGCCCGTGCGATTGCCAATTGCTGCTGCTGCCCGCCCGACAAATCGCCGCCTCGGCGCGCGCGCATGTCTTTTAGCACCGGAAACAGCGCGTAAACTTCTTCGGCGATGTGATGCTCGGATTTTGGCAGCACCGCAAAGGCGGTCTCTAGATTTTCGCGCACTGTCAGCAGCGGAAAGATCATCCGGCCCTGCGGCACCACCGAAAGCCCGCGGCGCGCCATTTGCTGCGCAGGCAGCACGCCAAGGCTTTCACCGCCAAGCTCGACACTGCCCCCCGAGCGCGGATGCGTGCCCGCAAGCGCCTTCAGCAGGCTGGTTTTGCCGGTGCCATTGGTGCCCATCACACAAGTGATCTCGCCGGTTTTGGCCTCAAAATCAATGCCGTGCAAGATTTGCGAGCCGCCGTAATGCAGCGTAATTCCCTTGGCTTTCAGCATTATCCCCGCCCCAGATAGACGTCGATGACGTCTTTGTTTTTGGTGACATGGTCCAAAGACCCTTCGGCCAGAACCGCGCCTTCATGCAGCACGGTGACGCGGCAATTCAGCCTGCGCACGAAATCCATGTCATGCTCGACCACCACCACCGCGCGGGTTTTGGCGATCTCGGTCAAAAGCGCTGTGGTGCGCTCGCGCTCGGCCAAGGTCATGCCGGCGGCGGGTTCATCGACCAACAACAGCCGCGGCTCTTGCGCCAGCAACATCGCAATTTCCAGCCATTGCTTTTGGCCGTGGCTTAACTCGCCCGCCTTGCGCGGCAGATGATCAATCAGCCCCACCTGTGCGGCCAAGGCCTGCACACGCGCAAGATCGGCGGGCTTGGCGCGCCACCCCAGCACCCGCCAAGGGCTGCGCGCGGCTTTCAGCGCAAGCGTCAGATTCTCGGCCACCGTCTGATCTTCAAACACCGTGGGGCGCTGAAACTTGCGGCCAATGCCCGCCCGCGCGATGTCAGCCTCTGATAGTTTCAGCAAAGACACCGATTTCTCGCCAAAGGTGACCGATCCGCTGTCAGGCCGGGTCTTGCCGGTGACGATATCCATAAAGGTGGATTTGCCGGCGCCATTCGGCCCAATGATGGCGCGCAATTCGGCCGGGCCAATGGAAAAGGTCAGGTTGTTGATGGCGCGAAAACCGTCAAAGCTGACCGTGACGCCCGAAACTTCTAACAGCGCGCTCATTCCACCGCCTCGCGTTCTTGTAAAGCTCCGGCATCTGGCCCCAGCGGCGCGCCTTTGCGGTCAGGCCGACCCAAGCCCGCCAAACGGTCAAACAGCCCACCAATGCCCTTGGGCGCAAACAGCGTCACCCCAACAAAGGCCAGCCCCAGCAATACCTGCCACCAATCCACCCAGTTCAAGGTGCCAAAACCAAGCGGCAGCGACGGCACGCGCCCGCCGGTGAACCAGCTTGACAGCAAAGACACCAAAGCAGCACCAATCACCGCGCCATAAAGCCGCCCGCGCCCGCCAATCGCCACCCAAACCGCCAGATAGATCGAGGCCATTGGCGCAAGTTCGGCCGGATTGATGATGCCGGCTTGCGGATAGTAAAGCGCCCCCGCAAGCGCTGCGATCACCGCCGTCAGCGCAAACAGCACCAGCTTGTAGCTTTCCACCGAATAGCCCAGAAACCGCACCCGCGCCTCGTCATCGCGAATGGCGCGAATGACCGAGCCAAACTTGCCCGAAACGATCCAGGCAAGCCCCAGATAGCACAGCCCCAAACCAAGTGCCGAGGCCCAAAGGAACCACAACGACAAGCGGTCTTGCCCCACAGCCTCGAGCCCCGGCAGGTTTTGCAGGCCCGACAGCCCGTTGTTGCCGCGCAAACCGCTGTCGTTTTGAAACAGGTAAAGCGCCAGCGCCAAGGTCATCGCTTGGGTCAGGATCGACAGATACACCCCCGTCACCCGTGCGCGAAACGCCAGCCAGCCAAACACCAGCGCCAAAAGCCCCGGCACTGCCACCACCAGCAGCAATTGCAGCGGCAGGCTATGAGCAAAGCCCCAGATCGCGGGCAGATCCGAGGCCCCCACCACCCCGAAAATCTGCGAGGCAATGCCCTGCTCCAGCTCTGCCGCCGTGGCAGGCAAGGGGCTATTGGCAAGCGAGGCCACCACAATCTCGGCGGTGCGCGCATACATCAGCCACATGCCGATCATATAGCCGCCAAGCGCGAAAAACGCCATATGGCCCAAAGACAGGATCCCCGCATAGCCCCAGATCAGATCCATCGCCAAGGCCGCGATGCACAGGCACAGTGTCTTGCCCAAGGTCTTGACAAAAGAGGTAGACATCAGCCCCGCCTGCGCCAAAACCGTTGCGGCCAAGGTCAGGCAAATCAGGCTTATCAAAAACACATAAGTCGCGCGTGTGATCCGCATGGCTCAATCCCCCGCCGCACGACCACGCAGGGCGATAATGCCGCGCGGTCTGAATTGGATGAACAAAATGATGAACAAAATCATATAGGTTTGTGCGGCAAGCGTGTTTGACGGGTTCATGAACTCGATCAGCTTTTGCAAGCCACCGATCATCCCTGCCCCGGCAAGCGCGCCCCAGATATTGCCAACCCCGCCCACCACAACCGTCATGAAGGATTGCACGATATAGTCAGATCCCAGCTCCGAGGTGACCTTGGCAAAAAGCCCAATCGCCACCCCCGCAATCCCCGCAATGCCCGATCCGATGCCAAAGGTCAGCATATTGATGCGGTCAGGATTGATCCCCATCGAGGCCGCCATCGTCGGATTTTGCGTGACCGCCCGCACCTCAAGCCCCAGCCGCGTGCGCTTCATCAGCCAAAGGATAAAGCCCAAAAACACCAGCGCCAGCACAAAGATCGCGATGCGGATATAGCTGATCGAGACCACATCATTCAGGCTTAACGCCCCATCAAGCCAAGCGGGCGAGGTTAAGGGCCGCGCTTGGGTGCCAAAGACATTCTTCAAAATCTGCTGCAAAGCGATCGAGATGCCAAAGGTCGCAAGCAGGGTCTCAAGCGGGCGTTTGTACAGATGTCTAATCACCAAACGCTCCATCGCCACGCCTGCGGCAAAGGTCACCGCAAAGGCCAAAGGCAGCGCAATCAGGATCGAGGCGGTGTAATTGGGCACAAATTGCTGCACCACATAGCCGGTATAGGCCCCCAGCGTGATAAACTCGCCATGCGCCATATTGATCACCCCCATCACACCAAAGGTAATCGCAAGCCCAATAGCTGCCAGAAAATAGATCGAGGCCAGCGACAGCGCGTCCAAACTTAGATCCGCGGCCTGCATCAGCGCCACCTTATAGCCGATCTTGCGCAGCGCGGCGGCCGCAGCGGTGGTCACAGCCGGGTCGGGTTCCAGATAGACCTCGTAATAGCCAAAATCATCGACCACGGATTTGGCCTGCGCTTCGGTCTTGGCCGGGCGCGCCTTGCCTGCTGACACCAAGGCCAGATAGGCGCGGTCGCGCGCGGCCTGATCGCTGAGATCGGCCAGCGCCACGCCGCCAACCATACCGTCCGCGATATTGGCGATCAGCGTCTCGCGCTCGGCCTCGATGGTCAGCCGTGGCAGGGCAAGCTCTTGCGCCACCAAAAGCTCGTAAGCTTGGGTTTGCGTCAGATCGCGGCCGATTTGCAATTGCCGCGCGATATTGCCTTCGGGCGCTTGCGCGGCCGCCGCGCGTTTCACCGCCAGCAGCGGGTTCAGCGCGCCGCGCAGATCCAAGCCCAGATCGGCGCCAAAGCTGTTGATCGCCGCCACCCGTGCCGCCGTCTCTGCATCAAAGCGCAGCGTCAGCAACCGCTCAAGCCTTTGCTTTTGTGCCTTTAAAGCCAGATCCACCTCGCCTTCGATCGCTGCGCGCAAAGGGGCCAGCGCCTCGGGCTTGGGGTCTTTGGCAATCGACTCGAGCGCCGCTTGGCGCTTGGCAGGATCGGGGTCAGACAGGGTAAATTGCACCAGCGCGGTCGCAATCATCGCCCGCACACCGGCATTGGGTTTCAATTCTATCATCTCGGATTTTGCCGCAGTGCCAACCCCTGCCCCCGTCAGATCCCGCAACGCATAGCCCGCAGCATCCGGCGAGATCAGAAAGAACGCCCCATCGGCCTTGCGCAGCCCTAGGCCCTTATCGCCCCAGGCCTGCAAGACCGCAGGCGCCGCAGGATCGCCACTTTCCGCCAAAGCGTCGATCACCGGCGCAATGCTCTGGCGCGAGGCCTTTTCCACC
This sequence comes from Cypionkella sp., assembly GCF_036782355.1. NCBI lineage: Bacteria > Pseudomonadati > Pseudomonadota > Alphaproteobacteria > Rhodobacterales > Paracoccaceae > Cypionkella > Cypionkella sp. The sequence continues at coordinate 72,965 of NZ_DAIPZF010000013.1, read as the reverse complement.
AAGGCCGCATTGGCGGTTAAAATCTGCAAAGCGGTTTCCGCCCGCAGCGGGGCCGCACAAAAAACTGCCAGCAGGCAGGCGATCAAAAGGCGCATAGGGTCATCCGATTTGGGAAGGGAGGGGCCAAAAAGGCCCCTCCGCCACGTTTAGTAGTTCGAGGTCAACTGAACGCAGGTCTTGGTGTCTTTGTTATACATCCCGCATTTCAGATCCTTCCAATCGGACTCGAGCACCGCCGATTCCGGCAGATAATCGGTCCAAGCATCGCCCGGAACCGGCTCGGTCTGGCTGATGATGTCAAACTGGCCATCGGCCCGGATCTCACCAATCAGCACGGGTTTGGTCAGGTGGTGGTTTGGCAGCATCTCGGCCATGGTGCCGGTGAGGTTCGGGAATTTCTGCCCGATCATCGCCTCGGAGACCGCATCAACATCCGTGGTGCCCGCTGCCGTGACCGCATTCACCCACATGTTAAAGCCGATGTAATGCGCCTCCATCGGATCGTTGGTGACGCGCTTGTCGTCTTTGATAAAGGCGTGCCATTCGTCAATAAAGGCTTTGTTTTCAGCGGTATCAGCCGACATGAAATAGTTCCAAGCCGCCAGATGGCCAACAAGGTTGCTGGTGTCCAGACCCGAAAGCTCTTCTTCGCCAACCGAGAAAGCCACCACGGGCAGCTTGTCTGCGGTCACGCCAGCTGCGGCCAGTTCTTTGTAAAAGCCGATATTGGCATCGCCGTTGATGGTCGAGATCACGCCGACCTTTTTGCCATCCGCCCCAAGTGCCACAACGTCGCCGACGATCTTGGACCAATCGGAATGGCCAAAGGGGGTGTAGTTGACAAAGATGTCTTCCTTGGCGATGCCCTTTTGCGTCAGATAGGCCTCAAGAATGTTGTTGGTGGTGCGCGGATAGACGTAGTCGGTGCCCAAAAGCGCGAATTTCTCGATACCCAATTCATTCAGGAAATAATCCACCGCAGGGATCGCCTGCTGGTTTGGCGCGGCACCGGTGTAGAAGACGTTCTTTGACGATTCCTCGCCCTCGTATTGCACGGGGTAGAACAGCAGGCCGTTCAGCTCTTCGATCACCGGCAGCACCGATTTGCGCGACACAGAGGTCCAGCAGCCAAACATCACATCGACCTTATCCACCGTCAAAAGCTCGCGGGCTTTTTCCGCAAACAGCGGCCAATCCGAGGCTGGGTCCACCACCACCGCTTCAAGCTTTTTGCCCAAAAGACCGCCCTTGGCGTTTTGCGCCTCGATCAGCATCAGCATGGTGTCTTTCAAAGTGGTCTCGGAAATCGCCATGGTGCCCGAAAGCGAATGCAGAACCCCGATCTTAATCGTCTCACCGGCAGCAAAGGCCATGCGTGGCAAAGACATGGCAGCGATAGCCGAACCCAAAAGTGCGCGTCGTGTCAGTTTCATCTCAATTTCCCCTGTTGCGTGCCATTGCGGCATCAAATGTCTGGTGATGAGGGGTGACCCCTTTGCATCAAATCCGATCTCGGATGCGACCCGAGCAAGGCAAGGGAAGCACAGCCACTGCGGCGTTCAATCGGATCAGTTAGATTTTATGATATTTCTGCAATGCAGCATTGATATGCCAAAAAACTAGGCGCATTTTTATGCCGCAGCGCAGAAACACAGCAAAGACGCGAGCAAGAGGGGTGCAAAATTTCTTCAGCGCCCAAGAAAAATGCGCGCTGCTGCGGCCAAAGGCTGCAAAAAATATATGCTGTTTATCCGAGTCTGGTCGCCCTAAGCGTCCAATTCTGCATCCCAATACAGATAATCCATCCAGCTTTCGTGCAGGTGGTTCGGCGGAAAGCGGCGGCCGTGGGTGTTCATCTCGCTTGCGGTGGGCGCGCGCGGCACTTTGGCCAGCTGTAGGCCGGCTTGTTTCAAGGTGCGCGAGCCTTTGTGCAGATTGCAGGGCGAGCAGGCAGCGACCACATTCTCCCAGCTTGTCACGCCGCCGCGACAGCGTGGCAGCACATGGTCAAAGGTCAGATCGCCCTTGCTGCCGCAATATTGGCAGCAAAATTCGTCGCGCAGAAAAAGATTAAAGCGCGTGAAGGCCACGCGCTTTTGAGGTTTTACAAAGTCTTTCAGCACGACAACCGAAGGTATGCGAAATTCTTGTCGCTGCGAATGGATCACCTGATCATATTCGGCGACAATCTGCACCCGGTCCAGAACGGCGGCCTTGATCGCCTCTTGCCAGGGCCAGAGCGACAGCGGGTAATAACTCAGCGGTCGAAAATCCGCATTCAGCACCAGCGCCGGAAATTGCCGAAGCGCAGCGGGTTCGCGTACAAATTGCGTTCTGAAATCGCCGTCCATTCCGAAAGTGACTCCCTTTCCGTCCCTTCGCCTTTGCAGACAGGGGGCGGAAGCAGCCGCCCCGTACCCCTCGACTATATCTGGCGATCCAAAGCGCGCAACCCCCAGATATTGCCAAGATGTCGCAACAAAGCGTGACAGCGGCATGACAAAGGGCCCTGCAATCGCAGGGCCCTTTGCGGTATTTTCGCCGTTTAAGCCGCAGCGACCGCGCGGGCGGTCAAAACCTTGACCAAATTGCCGCGGTAGGCCGGCGTTCCGTGCAGATCAGAGATGAAATCGGAATGATCCACCGAAAGCCCCGCAAGGGCTGCCGCCGAAAAGTCCTTTGACAGCGCTTCCTCGGCCTCTGACCAGCGGAAAACGCCATCGTTTGACGCGCCTGTCACCGCAACCCGCACGCCGTCGGCGTATTTGGCGACAAACACCGCCGTCAACGCAAAGCGGCTGGCAGGTTGGTTGAACTTCACATAGGCCGCCTTTTCCGGGATCGGAAAGGCCACTTCGGTGATGAACTCGCCCTCTTCCAAAGCGGTGGTGAACATGCCTTGGAAATAGTCATCTGCCGCGATCTTACGCTTGTTGGTGACCACGGTCGCCCCCGAGCCCAGAACCGCGCTTGGATAGCAGGCGGCGGGGTCGTTGTTGGCGATGGATCCGCCAAGCGTGCCACGGTTGCGCACCGCCGGATCGCCGATGCCGCCGGCCAAAGCCGCAAGCGCCGGGTAATGGCTTGCAGCCTCGCGGGCAACCACCGCATGCGGGGTGGCCGCACCGACATGCAGGCCGCCATCGCCCTTGCAGACGCCCTTGGTCTCGGCGATGCCGGTCAGGCAGACCAAAACGCCCGGCGAAGCAAGCCGCTGCTTCATCGTCGGCACCAAGGTCTGACCACCCGACAGGGCCTGCGCCCCCTCGGCCGTCAAAGCCTTGGTGGCTTCGGCAATCGTCGAAGGCTTTACGAATTCGAAGTCATACATCGTTCTTCCTCCTTAAGCGTTGATCGCTGCCCAGACCCGCGACGGCGAGACTGGCATATCAATATGGGTAACGTGTTTGTAGCCGCCGCGTTGCAGCGCATCAATCACCGCATTCACCACCGCAGGCGGGCTGCCGATCGCCCCTGCCTCGCCGCAGCCCTTTACCCCAAGCGGGTTATGGGTGCATTCGGTGACACAGGAATGATCCACCGTGTAGAACGGCACATCCTCGGCGCGCGGCATGGCGTAATCCATATAGCTTGCCGACAACAGCTGGCCGTTCTCGTCATAGATGGTGTTTTCCAACAGCGCCTGACCGATGCCTTGGCCAACACCGCCATGCACCTGCCCCTCGACGATCATCGGGTTCATCACATTGCCAAAGTCATCGGCACAGGTAAAGGACGCAACCTCGACCTGTCCCGTGGCGGGATCGACCTCGACCTCGCAGGCATAGGCGCCGGCAGGATAGGTGAAGTTTGCAGGGTCATAGAACGAGGTTTCTTCCAAGCCAGGTTCCAAGGTTTCCAGCGGATAGTTGTGCGGCACATAGGCAGAAAAGGCGATCTCGCCAAAGGTTTTCGCCTTATCAGTGCCCGCAACCGAGAATTTGCCATCGGCAAATTCGATGTCGCCCTCAGCCGCCTCTAGCATGTGGGCTGCGATCTTTTTGCCCTTGGCGATGATCTTATCCACCGCTTTGACCATGGCCGATCCCGCAACCGCCAAGCTGCGCGAGCCATAAGACCCCATCCCGAACGGGATTTTCGAGGTGTCGCCATGCACGATTTCCACCGCACTTTCGGCAATGCCCAAACGCTCGGCCACGATCTGCGCAAAGACGGTCTCATGCCCCTGCCCGTGGCTATGCGCGCCGGTCATCACCGAGATGCTGCCAGTCGCATTGACCCGCACCGTGGCTGCATCAAACAGACCCACCCGCGCGCCCAGAACCCCAACCAGATGCGAAGGTGCGATCCCGCAAGCCTCGATCCAGGTTGACAGGCCCAGCCCACGCAGCTTGCCCTTGGCTTTGCTGGCAGCCGCGCGCTTTTCAAAGCCCGCCAGATCGCCAAGTTCGATCATTTTCTCCAGCGTCGCCTGATAGTTGCCGGTGTCGTACACAAGTCCGACAGGCGTGGTATAGGGGAACATATCAGTGGTGATAAAGTTCTTACGGCGAATTTCGACCTTATCCAGCCCCAACTCATCCGCCGCCTTGTCGATCACACGTTCGATCGAATAGGTGGCTTCGGGCCGGCCTGCACCGCGGTAGGCATCAACGGGGGCGGTGTTGGTGAACACGGCCTTGACGTTGACATAGACCAGCGGGGTTTTGTAAGGCCCCGCCATCAGCGTGCCGTGCAAGAAGGTCGGCGTCACGGTGGCAAAGTTCGACAAATACGCGCCGACATTGGCCATGGTTTCGGTGCGCAGCGCAAGGAAGGTGCCGTCTTTGTCCAAGGCAAGCTGAATGGTGGTGACATGGTCGCGGCCATGCGCATCCGACAAGAAGCTTTCCGAACGCTCGGCCACCCATTTCACCGGCCGACGCAGCGCCTTCGAGGCCGCAAGCACCGCCGCCTCTTCGCCGTAGTGATAGATTTTCGAGCCAAAGCCGCCGCCGACATCGGGAGCGATCACGGTCAGTTTGTTTTCAGGAATGCCCATCACAAAGGCCGCGATCAACAGACGCGACAGGTGCGGGTTCTGCGAGGTGGTATAAAGCTTGTAATCGCCGGTGCCTGCATCGTAATCGCCAATGCTGGCGCGCGGCTCCATCGCATTTGGAACCAGACGGTTGTTCACCAATTCCAAGGTGGTGACATGGGGCGCGGCAGCAAAGGCCGCATCCACAGCGGCGCGGTTGTCTTCAATCCAGCCCCAATCGAAACAGACGTTGTTGTCGATCTCGTCATGCACGCGGTGCGCGGGGTTGGCCACGGCCTTGGCCATATCCACAATCGCCGGCAGCTCGGTAAAGTCGGCGTCAATCGCCGCCGCCGCATCCTTGGCTTGTTCCAGCGTTTCGGCCACCACAATCGCATAGGCGTCGCCGACATGGCGCACTTTGCCATGCGCCAGAACCGGACGCTTGGGCTCTTTCATCGTCGCCCCGTCGCGGCTGTTGATATACCAGCCCGCCGGATTGCCGCCCATGGCTGCAAAATCAGCCCCCGTCATGATCGCCAGCACCCCAGGCATTGCCGAAGCCGCTGTGGTGTCGATCTTATTGATCGTCGCATGCGCCATTTCCGAGCGTGCAAAATAGGCATAGCCCTGCTTGTGCAGGTTAATATCGGCCGTATAGCGGCCCTGTCCGGTCAAAAACCGGATATCCTCGCGCCGCTTTACGCTGGCGCCGATGCCATGATCTTTCGGCATTCCATCCTCCCTTAATGCGATACGGTCAAACCGTCCGCGACTTGGTTGACATCATTCAGCAGGAACCGAGGCCACATCCTGCCCCGAAGCCGCCAGAACTGCTTTGACGATGTTGTGATAGCCCGTGCAGCGGCAGATATTGCCTTCAAGGTAATGCCGCACTTCGGATTCGGTGGGCTTGGGGTTTTCAGCCAAAAGCGCTGCCGAAGACATCACCATGCCGGGGGTGCAAAAGCCGCATTGCAGCCCGTGATGATCTTGAAACGCCTGCTGCACCACGCCAAGGCTGCCGTCTGCATTGGCCATGCCTTCGATGGTGCGCACCTGCGACCCCGCCACATCTTGGGCAAAAACGCTGCAAGATTTCACCGGCTTGCCATCGACATGCACCACACAAGCGCCGCATTGCGAGGTATCACAGCCGACATGGGTGCCCGTCAGCCCCAAGCCTTCGCGCAGATAGGCCGACAACAGCGTCCGCCCCTCTGTCTCTGCCGAAACGGTTTTCCCGTTCACGACCATAGTGACCTTTGTCATAGTATCCTCCCTTTACATCCCTGTGGTTCAGCTGATCAGCCGCTTGAACCAGCCTTTTTTCTGTGTCTCATCCGTGCCTTCCTCGGCCTCGGCTGGCCCTTCGACGGCCGTTTGAAAGCGTTCAAAGAAGGTATCGGCCATCTTTTTGGCAAAGCTGTCGATGATGCGGCTGCCAAGCTGGGCGATCTTGCCGCCGACATTGGCCTCGACCTCGTAGCTCAGTCGGGTGCCGCCCTCGATCGGCTCGAGCGTCACTTTGGCGCCGCCCTTGGCATAGCCCGCAGGCCCACCCTTGCCCTCGCCCGAAATGGTCAGGCCCTTGCCAATATCCAGATCAGACAGCTTCACAAGCCCGGTAAAGCGCGCCGAAACCGGCCCGACCTTTTGCGCCACCACGGCTTCAAAACCGTCTTCAGCACTGCCCGTCATGCTTTCGCAGCCCGGCACGCAGTCTTTCAAAACTTCAGGGTTCAAAAGGGCTGCCCAAACCACCTCTGGGCTGGCCATAATATCGCGGCTGTCGATCAGTTGCATAGAAATTCCTCTTCACGTTGCACGAAGCCTAATCGGCAAAAACCGTTCCGGCTATACGCCCTTGGTCGTAGCCTCTGCGCTCAGGCCAAAAGCTGCCAAAACTGCGCGCAGCGCCGGCGCGTCGATCGGTTTGGTCACCAAATCCACGCCCGCAACTGCTGCGCGTGCCCGCAGATCGGCCGAATGATCCGCCGTCACCAGCCTCACCGCGGCAGCACCGTGATCGGCGCGCAGCCGCGCGATCAGATCAAGCCCGGTCATGCCAGTGCCAAGCTGTTGATCAATCAGATAGAAATCGGGCAAGATGCCCAGCTCTTCGATCAGCGCCAGCGCCTCTTCGCCCGAGCCCGCCTCCAGCACATCGACGCCCCATTTTTCCAGCACAAGGCCCATGGCGCGGCGCAGGTCTTCGTCGTTTTCCACCAAAAACCCGATGCGGCCCTGCAATTGCACCGAAGGCTGCACGGGCGCGATGCGATCGGGGGCAAGGCTTTCGCTGATCGGCAGCTCGATCGAAAAACAACTGCCGCGGCCCGGCTGGCTGATCAGCCCCAAAGGGTGGCCCAAAAGCGCACAGGCGCGTTCGACAATCGCAAGGCCAAGCCCCATGCCTTCGCTGGCCGAAGCCTTGGCGTTCAGCCGGTGGAACTCTTTGAAAATATTGCTCTGCTCTTCTGGCGGGATGCCCAAGCCGCTGTCCCAAACCTCGATCCGGCACTGGCCGCGCCGCAGCCGCGCGCCGACCAGAACCTTGCCACGCTGGGTATAGCGAATCGCATTGGCGATCAGGTTTTGCAAAATCCGGCGCAGATAGGCAGGGTCCGAGCTGACCACCACATCCGACGGCCGCACCACCAGCCGCAGGCCTTTGGCAGCGGCAAAGCCCGAAAACTCGGCCTGCAACTGCGCCAGCAGCGGCCCAAGCCGCACCGGCACCGCCGTCACCGCCAGCTTACCGCTTTCCAGTTTCGAGATATTCAGCAGCGCGTCCAAAATCCCTTCGACAGAGATCAGCGCGTTATGCGCCTTTTCCAGCGTGCCACGGGTCTCGGGGGTCAGCGCGCTGTCCTCGATGGAGGACAAAAACAGCTTGGCCGCAGACAAAGGCTGCAACAGATCATGGCTGGCGGCGGCCACAAAGCGCGAGCGGCTGGCGTTGGCGCGCTCGGCGGTTTCCAGCGCGTCTTCCAATTCCAGCGTGCGCGCCCGCACCCGCGCCTCAAGCGTTTCATTGGCGCGGCTTAGCCCCGCAATCGCCTCGCGTTCCAGCGTGACATCGGCAAAGCTCATCACAAAGCCGCTTTCGGGCATTTCCTGCGCAAAAACCGTCAGCACACGGCCCGCGCGGCGCACCTCAAAGCTCAGGTCCGGCCGCCCCTGCCGCCCGTCAACCCAAAGCCGCAACCGCGCCGCATCCATGCCTGCGCCAAAGTCGAAATCCTGCTGTAACCGCGTCAAAAGCGCCTCGAAGCCATCGCCCAAGCGCAGTTTCGCCAAGGGAAGCGCCAAAAGGGTTGCCAAGCGGCGGTTCCACCCCGCCAAACTGGCCGCCGCATCAAAGATCGCCACGCCTTGGTTGATATGATCCAAAGTCGCGCGGATCACCCGGGCCTGATCGTCCAGCAGCTTGCCACGCTCGACCCGCTCGGCGCGGATGATGTCGGTGACATCGGTCTGCAAGATCACCGTGCCGCCCTCGCTGGTGCGATGTTCGGACACCTGCACCCAAGCATCGCCGCGCATGGCGACGTTGAACATTACATGGCGTTCTTGGTGCCTGCGGCGACGTTTGGCTGACCACTCTTGTGGGTTTTCCCCTGCGGGCAGCACAAAAAACTGCGAGGTGCTGACGGCTTTGACATAGTCGTCAAAGTGAAGTCCCGCCTTAAGAATATCTTGCAAATCATTAAGATACATACCAAATCTGGAATTACACATGACCAGAACATCTTGGGCATCAAACAGCGCAAAGCCTTCCTGCACGGTTTCCAGCGCATCGGCCAGATTGCGCCGCGCGGCCTCGGTTTCGGCATTGGCTTGGCCCAAGGCGGCGTTCGAGGCGTTTAGCAGATCCAGCGCCCGTTCCAATTCGCGGGTACGCTCGCGCACCTGATCTTCCAGCATCGCGGCGCGCTGGAACTGCGCATAGGCAGCCCCTGCATCATCGGTGATCGCCTCGACCCGCCGCATCAGCACCGAGGCGATGGTCAAAAGCTTTTCATTCTGCCGCGCAAGGCTATCGGCGGGGTTGATCAGCGCATCGCTCATGCCGGCTCTGGCGGATAGATCGCCACCCCGGTCATGGTTTGATTGACATGCATCGAATTCCACTGCTCGCCATAGGTGGAAAACCCTGTCACCCGATGCGCCCGCAAAACCTGCGACACCGCGCCATAGCTTTGCTTCTCAGTCGCCTCCATCCGCCGCAAGATGCAATCCGCGGCCAAAATCGCCAAGGGCGCAGTCTTGGCGCAAAGCCCCGCCAGCGCGTCTTGCAGATGCGCCGCCATGTCTTGCGGTTCGGCCAAGGTCAGCACCAGCCCCTCGTCGATGGCCGAAAAGAACACCAGATCGCCGTTTTCATCCACCCGTTGGATCGCGCGTACATGATGCCGCCCGCCGATCCGCACCACCACCGGATGGGCGGCAAAGGTAAAAGCGGTCAACTGTGTCGGGTCTTTGCCCAGCAATCGGGCATATTCCAGTGCCGCAGGTTCGGCATTGATCTGGCTGACCAAACGGCGGGCGGGATCGGCTTGGGTCACCACCATGCGTTTCGCGGTGGGCACCAGATGATCCAAGTTGAACACCTGTACAGGACAACGCGTGCGCAGCATCAGCAAAACCGCTGCATGGCGCAAAAACCGCCCCGCATGCAGCACAAAGCTTTGGCGAAAATCCTGCCCATCGGCAGCCGAGCCACCAAACAGCGGCATCGGCCCAAGCCCGGGAGCAAGCGCTGCGGTCAGCTCGTCTTCACGGATAGACAGCCCGTCCACCATCAGAAAAGCAAACTCGTGGCGCCAAGCGGGCCGGGCCCGCTCTAGCCCTGTGCGAGAGCGGATCATCTGGCCGATCAGCGCCTCGCTGTCGATATGGTCCAGATCTTCCACCAGAAGGGTCTGACAGGCGAAGAGATCGGCCGGAAAGCCCACGGCGACGATCTCGCCCTCGGTGTAGCCCTGCGCCGAAATCTCGCCCGCGGTGGTGCAGCCAATCACCGGACAATCGCCAAATTCCGCCGCAAGCCCAAGGCTGAGGGCCGCCAAATCGGCTGTGGGCGAGATGAAAAGCACCACCTGCGCAAAGGGCCCTGCCCCCAAGGCGCGCGCCAAATCCTGCGCGGCATTGACTGCGGTTGCGGCAACATGCGCGGTCGGCAAAGGCGAAAGCGCGGCGATCTGAGCGGGCATCAAAGCCTATCCCTCGGGCAAGAGGTTGCTAAAGCTGGCCTCTCCGGCGATCAAAACCGCTTGGGTGCGGCTTTGCACGCCCAATTTACGCATGATGGCAGTGACATGCGCCTTGACGGTGGTTTCGGCGATGGTCAGCTCGAAGGCGATTTGCTTGTTCAACTTGCCCTCGCAGATCAGCTGCAAAATGCGGGTTTGCTGGCGGGTCAACAGGCCCAGACGCGCAATTGCGGCCTCTTGCTGCGTGTCAGCCACCGCACCAACATAGCCTTCGGGCAGATAGACCTCGCCCAGTCGCAAGGCATCAAAGGCCGCGCAAAAGGCCTCGCGTCGTGCCGATTTGGCGACAAAACCCGCAGCCCCCGCCTGCAAACAGGCCGCAATCATCCGGTTGTCAGCCAGCGACGAGACCACCAAGACCGGCACCTCGCGCAGGGCTTGCCGCAACCGTATCAAACCATCCAAGCCGTTGACATCGGGCAGGTTCAAATCCAACACCACCACATCTGGCAAGGGCCCCGCCTCAAGCCGCTGCAAGGCAGAGTCAAGACAGCCTGCGGTCTCGATCCGGCGCAGCCCTGCCACCGCCTTGAGCGTCATCGCCAAAGCATCGCAAAACAGCGGGTGATCGTCGACAATCAAAGCCGTTGTCAGACTGCGCGCATGGTCCATCAAATCTCTCCCCCCGCCGCAGCCTAGCAAGCAATCGCGCGCGGGGAAAGCGGCACCTAAGGCGCAATTTCCCGCCCATGGCGTGAGCCCATTCTTCCCAAAGCCCGCCGCCACCGCTATCAAATTCAAAACATCGGAGCCCGCCATGCCGCTTTCGCGCCGCGCCCTTCTAAGCCTTGGGCTTGCCAGCCTAAGCCTGACCGCCTGCGGGGTGCGTCAGCCCAGCCCTGCGCCCAAATATGCCGGCAAGACGCCGCAGATGGATGCATTGATCCGCAAATGGGCGCGCATCCATGACATCCCTGAATCGCTGCTGCACCGCGTGATTGTGCGCGAATCGAGCTACAACCCCGCGGCACGCAACGGGCCCTATTTTGGTCTGATGCAGATCTTGCCACAAACCGCGCGGCAAATGGGCTATCGCGGCCCTGACGCGGGGCTTTTGGACGCCGACACCAATCTGCACTACGCCGGCCGCTATCTGCGCGGCGCTTGGCTGTTGTCGCATCGCAACGAGAAAACCGCCGTGATGTGGTATGCCAAGGGCTATTACTACGAGGCCAAGCGGCGCGGCATGCTGAAAGAAACCGGCTTGCGCAGCTAGGCGCTAGTACCAAGCATCGGCCATGCCACGCTTTTTGGCCTCGACAAAGTCGCGCAAACCCTCGCGCAGCCCTTGATCAAGCACTGGCGCCTCAAACTCGGCCAAACGGCGTTTCCAAGCCGCATTGGCGCGGGTGGCGGAATCGCTTGACCCTGCGGCCTCCCATTTCTCAAAGGGTTCGTTGTCCGACAGCTCGGAATCCCAAAACGCGGTCTCGTAATGCGCCATGGTGTGGCTGCAACCAAAGAAATGATTGCCCGGCCCAACCTCGGCAAAGGCATCGACGGCAAGTTGGTCATCATCAATCTTGACCCCGTCCAGATAGCTGTGCAGCGCGCCACACAGATCAGCGTCCAGCATGAATTTCTCGTAGCTCATGCTCAGCAGCCCGTCCAGAAAGCCCGCCGAGTGCAAGATGAAGTTCGCACCGCAATGGATCGCGGCCAACATGCTCATGGTGCCTTCCATCATCGCCTGCGCATCGGGCAGTTTCGAGGTGGTAAAGTTGCCCGAACACCGCAGCGGCAGGTTCAACCGCCGCGCCAATTGCCCGATCACCATGCTGCCGATGGCGGGTTCTGGTGTGCCAAAGGTCGGGCTGCCCGAACGCAGGCTCATCGAGGATAGAAAGTTGCCAAAGATCACCGGCGCGCCGGGCCGCTCAAGCTGGGTCAGCGCGCAGCCCGCCATGGTTTCGGCCAGCGATTGCGCAATCGCGCCGGCGTTGGTCACCGGCCCCATCGCGCCGCCAAGGATAAACGGCACGATCACCGCCGCCTGATTGGCCCGCGCATAGGCGCGCAACACCGTGGTCATGGTGCCATCCCAGACCAAAGGCGAATTCACGTTCACATTGCCAAGGATCACGCAGTTTTGCTCGACAAAATCGGCACCAAACAGAATCCGGCTCATCTCGATATTGTCTTCCGCCCGGCTTTGATGGGTGACAGACCCCATATAGCAGCGATCCGACAGCTCCATATGCGCCAACACCATATCAAGATGACGCTTGTTCACCGCAATATCGGTGGGCTCGCAGATCGTGCCGCCCGAATGGTGAAAGTTCGGGCTCGATTGCGCCAACATGATGAAATTGCGGAAATCTTCCAGCGTGCCAAAGCGGCGGCCTCGGTCCAGATCCATCACGAAGGGGCTGCCATAAGAGGGCGCAAAGACCACGTTCTTGCCACCGATGCGCACCGAATTGGCCGGATTGCGCGCATGCTGGGTAAATTCAGCGGGCGCGGTTTTCAGCACCTCGCGCAGCATGCCGGGTTCAAACTTGACCAGCACGCCCTCGACCTTGGCGCCGGCTGCACGCCAAAGCGACAGGGTCTCGGGGTCGTCACGAAACTCGATGCCGGTCTCGGCCAGAATGCGATCTGCGGCACGCTCTACCTTTTGCAGGCTGTCTTCGGCCAAGATATCATAGGTCGGAATATTGCGGACGATATAGGGCCGCCCCATGCCGCCGCCTTTTTTCGCCCGCTCAATTTGCCGCGCCTGCCGCCCTGACCGTTTTGCCTCACTCATCGCCTGCCCCCCCTTGGCGCCCCTGCGACGCTTTGGATCAGAAGGCGACAGACCGCGCCTGAAGTCAGCGCAAAAGCCGACGCCTGAAGGTCTATTCGCGCCAAGGCCTCAGGTGATCACATCTGGCGCTTGGCGTCCGGTAAAGCTTTCGATGCCCGCAAGCGTATGGGCGGCGCGAATGATCGCCGCCAAAGCCTGCTGCGGCTCAAGGTCAAGCCCCTCTGGCCCCGCGACATAGCGTTCCAGATAAAGCCGCAAGGTCGCGCCTTGGGTGCCGGTGCCCGACAGCCGCAGCACGATGCGGCTGTCATCGGCAAAGACAATCCGCACGCCTTGCGCGCGGCTGATCGAGCCGTCGACCGGATCGGTATAAGCAAAATCATCGGCTGCCGCGATCTGCATGCCCTCGATCTGATGTCCGATCAGGCTGGGCAAAGACTGGCGCAGCGCGGCCATCATCGCATCGGCCTTATCGCTGGCAATCGCCTCGAAATCGTGGCGGCTGTAGTAGTTGCGGCCGAATTTTGCCCAATGCTCGGCCAAAATCTGCGCCACTGATTGCTTGCGCACCGCCAGAATGTTCAGCCACAACAGCACCGCCCAAAGCCCGTCTTTTTCGCGCACATGGTCCGAACCCGTGCCAAAGCTTTCCTCGCCGCAGATCGTCACGCGGCCTGCATCCAGCAGATTGCCAAAGAATTTCCAGCCCGTAGGCGTCTCGAAACTTTCCACCCCCAAGGCCCGCGCCACCCGATCTGCCGCAGCCGAGGTCGGCATCGAACGCGCAACCCCCGCAATGCCGCCCGCATAGGCTGGGGCCAGATGCGCATTCGCCGCCAGCACCGCAAGGCTATCAGAGGGCGAGACGTAAATACCGCGCCCAACCACCATATTGCGGTCGCCGTCCCCATCGCTTGCGGCGCCAAAATCGGGGGCGGCTTGACTGAACATCTCGTCCATCAGCGCTTTGGCCCAGGTCGGATTGGGGTCTGGATGCAGCCCGCCGAAATCTGGCAGGGCTTGCGCATTGATCACCGTGCCCGCCGCCGCACCCAGCCGGTTTTGCAAAATCTCGACCGCATAGGGGCCGGTGACTGCCGACATGCTGTCCATCCGCATTGAAAAGCCGCCCGCGAACATCGTAGCTATTGCCTTGAAATCAAAAAGGCTTTCCATCAGCGCCGCATAATCGGTGACAGGATCGACCACATCCACGATCATCGCACCCAGATGCTGCCGCCCCAGCCTGCCCAGATCTACGTCTTGGCCCTGCCAGATCTGATAGGCCTCGATTTCTGTCGTACGTTTGTACATCGCCTCGGTCACAGCCTCGGGCGCTGGGCCGCCGTTTTCCATGTTGAACTTAACGCCAAAGTCTTCGTCCAAGCCGCCGGGGTTGTGGCTGGCCGACATGATGATGCCACCATCGGTCTGATTAAGCCGGATCAGATGGCTGGCCGCAGGGGTCGACAGCACAGCACCCTGCCCCACGATCACCCGTGCGACACCATTCGCCGCCGCCATCCGCAAGATCACCTGTGCGGCCTCGGCGTTGAAAAACCGCCCATCACCGCCCAAGACAAAGCATTTGCCCGCCGCCCCCACCACATCGAAAATCGCCTGCACGAAATTCTCAAGGTAATGCGGCCCCATGAACACCCGCGTCTTTTTGCGCAGGCCCGAAGTTCCGGGCTTTTGCCCCGCGATGGGCGTTGTGGCGATGGTTTGATGGCTCATAAGGATCCTCCGGTCGGACTGGGCGCAAAGACAAAAACACTGTGGGCAGGCATGGTCAGGCGGGTCAGCGGGCCTGAAGCTGCGGCATCCGGATCGGCGGTGCTAAGGTCCAGCTGCCAAGCGGGGGCGGTTTCGGGCAGGGTCAGATCGACCGCGCCGCCAGAGTTGAACACCAGATACAGCGTATCGCCACCCTCGGGGCCAGCCGCCGCCATCCGCAGCTCTAGCCCCAGACAGCGAAACGCCGGATCATGCCAAAACTCGCCCGCAGGCAGGGTGCCGTCAGCGCGCCGCCAGATCACCTCGGCCAGACCATCAGCGCGGGCATGGCCGTGCAGGAACCGCGCTTGGCGCAACACCGGATGCTTGCGCCGCAGCGCGGTCAGCCGTGCGACAAAGCGCGTCAAAGCCGCATCCCCCGGCCAAGTGATCCATGTCAGCGGATTGTCTTGCGCATAGGCGTTGTTGTTGCCGGCCTGGCTATGGCCCAACTCGTCGCCCGCCAGCAGCATCGGCGTGCCTTGGCTGAGAAACAGCGTCGCCAGCATATTGCGTTTGCGCAAAGCGCGGGCGGCCAGAATGCTTGGGTCCTGCGTTGGGCCCTCTTCGCCCATATTGTCGGAATGATTGTCGGAATGGCCGTCGCGGTTATCCTCGCCATTGGCCAGATTGCGCTTGACCGAATAAGACACCAGATCTTGCAGGGTAAAGCCGTCATGCGAGGTCAGAAAGTTCACCGAAGCCGTGGCCGCGCGGCGGTCATGGTCAAACACATCGGCCGAGCCCAAAAGCCTGCGCGACAGTTCCGGCGCAAGCCCCGCATCGCCACGCCAAAACCGCCGCACCCCGTCGCGGTAGCGGTCGTTCCATTCGGCAAAGGGCTGCGGATAGCGGCCCAGCTGATAGCCGCCCGGCCCGATGTCCCAAGGCTCTGCGATCAGCTTGACGCCCGCCAGCACCGGATCTTGGCGCAGCGCATCAAAAAAGCCGCCCTGCGGGTCAAAGCCGCCCCGCTCGCGCCCCAGCACCGTGGCCAGATCAAAGCGAAAGCCGTCGATATGCACCTGTTCCACCCAATAGCGCAGGCTGTCCATCACCAGGCGCAGCACCGCAGGCTGGGTCAGATCCAGCGTGTTGCCGGTGCCGGTGTCATTGACATAGCGCCGCCCACCCTCGGCCAGACGGTAATAGCTTTGGTTGTCGAGCCCGCGAAAACTCAGCGTCGGGCCCCATTCGTCGCCCTCGCCGCTGTGGTTATAGACCACATCCATCACCACCTCGAGGCCTGCTGCATGCAGCGCCTTAACCATGGCCTGCATCTCGCGCAGCGGGTTGGCGCCACCGTAGCGCGGTTCGGGCGCGAAAAAGCCGATGGTGTTATAGCCCCAATGGTTGGACAGCCCCTTGGCCACCAAAAACCGCTCGTCCACAAAGGCCTGCACTGGCAAAAGCTCGATCGTGGTCACGCCAAGCCGGCGGTAATGTTCAATCATCACCGGATGGGAAAGGCCTGCATAGGTGCCGCGCAGCTGTGGCGGAATATCGGGATGCTGCTTGGTCAGGGCTTTGACATGGGCCTCATAGATCACGGTTTCGGCCATCGGCACCTGCGGGCGGGCATCGCGGCCCCAAGCAAAACTGGGGTCCACCACCACCGATTTTGGCACCGCAAAGGCGCTGTCACGGCTGTCAAAGCTTTGATCGGCGCGGCCAGAGCCAACCTTATAGCCCATCACCGCATCCGACCAGCGCATCCGTCCGGCAAGCCCGCGCGCATAGGGGTCAAGCAGCAGCTTATGCGCGTTAAAGCGCAGGCCCTGATCGGGCAGATAGCCGCCGTTGGCGCGATAGCCGTAAAGCTGGCCGGCCTGAAGCCCGCTGATGTGAATGTGCCAAATGTCGCCCTCGCGTGCAGTCAGCGGTAGGCGCGCAACCTCACGCCGGCCGTCATCTGAATAAAGGCACAGCTCGATACCGCTGGCATGGGCGGAAAACACCGCAAAGTTCACGCCGTCATCGGTCAGGCTGGCCCCCATCGGCCAAGCCCGTCCCGCCGAGACCGTGCCAAGCGGATAGCTCACTTGGCAAGCCCTTGATAAATTTCGGCATATCGCGCGGCCGAGGCCGCCCAGCCCACCTCTTGCGCCATGGCGTTTTTCTGCACCCGCGCGAACAGCTTTTTGTCGGCATAAAGTGCGATCAGCCGCTGCAAGGCTTGGCCAAAGGCCAAAGCATCCACCGGATGAAACACAATCCCCGTCGCCACCTTGGCCGAGATCGCCGCAGGGCTTGCGTCGATCACCGTATCGGCCAAACCACCGACAGCCGAGACCACCGGCAGCGTGCCATAAGCCAGCCCGTAGATCTGCGTCAGCCCACAAGGCTCAAAACGGCTTGGCACCAGCACCGCGTCGCCACCGGCAAACATGCGGTGGCTTAGGCCCTCGTCATAGCCGATTTTCACCGAAACCCGCCCCGCAAAGCGCTGGGCAAGCCCCTGCACCGCCGCCTGCAACGCCGGATCACCCGAGCCAAGCACCGCCAGACCGCCGCCCGCTGCGACAAAATCGGGCACCACGGATTCGAGCAGATCAATGCCCTTTTGATCGGTCAACCGGCTGACCAAAATCGCCAAGGGGCCAGGCACCTCGAGGCCAAATTCGGCGCAAAGGGCGGCGCGATGGGCGGCTTTGGCCTGCATCTTTTTGGCAGAATAGGGCATGACCTCGCGCTCTGGCGACCAAACTTCGGTATCAATGCCGTTCAGCACGCCAAAAACCGAAGCTGCACGCGCCGCGATCACGCCCTCCAGCCCCAGCCCAAATTCCGGCCGCACCAATTCGCGGGCATAGTTGGGCGAAACCGTGGTGACCGCGTCGGCAGTCACCAGCCCCGCCTTCAGGCTGGACAGCCCGCCGTAATATTCCAAGGCGGCGGGGTAATACTGATCGGGCGGCAACCGCAAGGCCGCCAGCTGATGCGCAGGCGCCCAGCCCTGAAACGCCATATTGTGGATCGTCATCACCGACGCCACCGAATCCGCGCCGCCATAGCGCAAATAGGCCGGCGCGAGCCCCGCTTGCCAATCATGCGCGTGCAAAACATCGGGCTGCCAGCCCTGCACGCCCTCGCGGGCAAGCCGTGCCGCGATCCACGACAGCGCGGCAAAGCGCTGGGCATTGTCGGGCCAATCGCCCGCAGGCCCCGCATAGGGCCCGCCGTCGCGATCATAAAGATGTGGCGCGTCCAGCAGCAAAACCGACAGGCCCGCGATCTGCCCCGCCATCACCCGCGCAGGGCCACCGAAAAGATTGGGGTCGGCCAGCACTTCATCCATCGCATCAAGATAGCCGCGCAAGGCTCTGTAAGCAGGCAATAAAACCCGCATCTCCCAACCCACAGCCGCCAAGGCAGCCGGCAAAGCCCCCACCACATCTGCCAGCCCACCGGTCTTGATCAGCGGCACACATTCCGAGGCCACCGACAAAACCCGACCGCGCACCGCGCCTGACACCTGCATCCGCCTCTCCTTCTTTTGCGCCGCTTTACGACAGAACCCGCGCCCGCGCATCCAGCATGTTTTGTGTGATCAGCACGATACCCGCATCGGTGCGCCGGAACCATTTGGCATCCATCTCGGGGTCTTGACCAACGACCAAGCCTTCGGGGATCACCACGCCCCGGTCGATCACGCAGTTCGAAAGCTCGGCCTTGCGCCCGACGATCACATGCGGCAGCGCCACGACATAGTCCATGCTGGCAAAGCTATGGGTGCGGCAACCGGTAAACAGCAGCGAATTGCGCACTTCTGACCCCGACACGATACAATCGCCCGAAACCAGCGAAGAAATCGCCATGCCGCGCCGCGTTTCTTCATCATGGATAAACTTTGCGGGCGGTAGAATCTCGGAATAGGTCCAGATCGGCCAAGACCGATCGTAAAGATCCAGCTTGGGCACGAAATCGGTCAGGTCAATATTGGCCTGCCAAAACGCATCAATGGTGCCAACGTCGCGCCAATAGGGCTCGGTTTCCAGACCAGAGGTGACGCAGCTGTCGGCAAACTTATGCGCCACCGCTTTGCCGTGCTTCACAATCTCGGGGATCAGGTCATTGCCAAAATCATGCGAGGAGTTTTCATCGGCCATATCGCGCAACAACAAATCGCGCAAAAACGCCCAATCAAACACATAAATCCCCATCGAGGCCAAGGAATGCAGCGGATCGCCGGGAATGGTCGGCGGATCTTTCGGCTTTTCCAAAAAGCTGGTGATGCGCATGTTCTGATCAACATGCATGACGCCAAATGCGGTGGCTTCGGCGCGCGGCACAGTTAGACAGCCGATGGTGACATCCGCGCCAGAGGCGACATGCTGTTGCAACATCACCTCGTAATCCATCTTATAAACGTGATCACCGGCCAGAACGACAATGTATTTCACGCCATAAGAATCAACGATATCAATGTTTTGCGCCACGGCATCGGCAGTGCCCAGATACCATTTGTTTTCCGCCACACGCTGGCTTGCAGGCAAGATATCCAGATATTCGTTGCGCTCGGCCCGGAAAAACCCCCAGCCGCGCTGCATATGGCGGATCAGACTATGCGCCTTATATTGCGTCGCAATCGCCATTTTGCGAATGCCAGAGTTCAGCGCATTTGACAGCGCAAAGTCGATGATCCGGGTTTTGCCGCCGAAATAGACCGCAGGTTTGGCGCGGGTATCGGTCAACTCGTTCAATCTGCTGCCGCGCCCGCCGGCCAGCACAAAGGCCATGGCTTGCGACGACAGACGGGTATTGGGTCTTGGTTGCATCACGTTCCTCCCTTGGGCGGGCAATCCCCGCCTTATCCCTGCTTAAGCCAGACCGTCGCCAAGGGTGGCAAAACCACCTCTGCCGACTGCGCCCTGCCCTGATGCGCAATGGCCTGCGCCATCACGCCGCCCAGATTGCCACGGTTTCCCCCTCCGTAAACCGCGGCATCCGTGTTCAAAATCTCGCTCCAATGCCCCAAAGCGGGCAGACCGACGCGGTAGCGCCGCTCGACCGGGGTCATGTTCACCAAGGCCACCACGGCCGGATCGCCCGCCGCCGCAAAGCGCGCCCAAGCATAGACACCCGCCTCGGCGTCATTGCTTTCGATCCACTCAAAGCCCTCGGGGCGGGTGTCATTGACATGCAGTGCGGCCAGATCGCAGTAAAGCCGGTTCAGATCACGCACCAGATTTTGCACGCCGCGATGCGCGGGCAGATCAAGCTGATGCCAATCAAGGCTTTGCTTGTGGCTCCATTCCGCGCCTTGGGCGAATTCGCAGCCCATGAACAACAGCTTTTTGCCCGGATGCGCCCACATAAAGCCGTAATAGGCCCGCAGATTTGCGAACTTTTCGTCACCATTGCCGGGCATTTTCGACAACATCGAGCCTTTGCCATGCACCACCTCGTCATGGCTGATCGGCAGCACGTAGTTTTCCGACCACGCATAATTCAGACCAAAGGTCATCTGGTGATGGTGGTATTTGCGGTAAATCGGGTCTTTTTCCATGTAACTTAGGGTGTCGTTCATCCACCCCATGTTCCATTTAAAGCCAAAGCCCAGCCCGCCATGATTAACCGGCCGCGACACGCCCGGAAAAGCCGTGCTTTCCTCGGCCACCGTCATCACGCCCGCCACCTCGCCGTAGCTGGTGATATTCATCTGTTGCAGCAGGGCGATGGCCTCGTAATTCTCGCGCCCGCCATCTTTGTTGGGCACCCATTGCCCCGCCTCGCGGCTGTAATCGCGGTAAAGCATCGAGGCCACGGCATCCACCCGCAGCCCGTCGATGTGATATTCCTCCAGCCAATACAAGGCGTTAGAGATCAGAAAGTTCGACACCTCGACCCGACCATAGTTATAGATCAGGGTGTTCCAATCTTGGTGAAAGCCCTCGCGCGGGTCTTGGTGTTCATAAAGCGCTGTGCCGTCAAAGCGGCCCAAACCATGCGCATCGCTGGGAAAATGCCCCGGCACCCAATCCAGCAAGACGCCCAAACCCTTGGCATGGGCCGCCTGCACAAAGGCGCGAAATTCCGGCGGGGTGCCGTGGCGAATGGTCGGCGCAAACAGCCCCACCGGCTGATAGCCCCAGGATCCGTCAAAGGGATATTCCGAAACCGGCATCAATTCGATATGGGTAAAGCCCATATCGGCGGCATAAGTGACCAATTGTTCGGCCAATTCCAGATAAGACAGCATCCGGTCGCCCGGCGCACGTTTCCAGCTGCCCAGATGCACCTCGTAGATCGAAATCGGCGCGTCAATCTGCTGTTTTGGCCCGCGTGTGGCCATCCAATCGGCATCGCTCCAGACCGCGTTATCAATGCGGCGCACCACCGAGGCATTGGCCGGCGCATGTTCCGAGCCAAAGCCCACCGGATCGGATTTCAGCGGCAAAAGCGCGCCTTGCGGGCCGCGCAGCTCGTAGCGATAGCTGGCGCCTTCGCCAATTGCGGGCAAAAACGTCTCCCAAACGCCGGTGCCACCGCGCCGCCGCATCGGGTGGCGCCGCCCATCCCAATGGTTGAAATCCCCCACCACCGAGACCCGCTCGGCATTCGGGGCCCAGACGGCGAAATGCGTGCCCTGATGGCCTTCATGCTCGATCACATGCGCGCCAAGAACCTGCCACAACCGTTTGTGGCGGCCTTCGCCTAACAGGTATTCATCCAACTCGCCCAAGACCGGACCAAAAGCGAATGGATCTTCACCTTCCCACTCCGCCCCATGCCCCTGCCAATGCAAACGGTAGTCTGATTTCTGCGGCAACTCGGCCACGAACAACCCAGCGCAGCCCGCCACCTGTTGCGCCACAACGCGGGTCTTTGCCAGCACCTGCAAGGCCTCGGCTCCGGGGTCAAAGGCCAGCAAAACCCAGCGCCCGCCGCGCTGATGCAGGCCCAGAACCGAAAACGGATCGCCATGCCGACCTTCGACGATGGCGCGGGCCTCCTCTGGGTGGATCAGCAGATCGGTCATGGCAACCCCTTGATTTCAGGCCTAAACACCCAATGCGGATTCGATAGACCAGATGTCTTTCATATAGCTGCGAATGGTGCGGTCCGAACTGAAGAAGCCCGAGCGCGCGGTATTCAGTGCCGCCATCTTCACCCAACGCGGGCGATCTGCATAGGCCTTATCGACCTCGGCTTGTGCGGCGTCATAGGCATCGAAATCGGCCGCCACGAGGAAATAATCGTGATGCCAAACCCTATGCACCAGCCCGTGATAGCGGTCGGGTTGCTCGGGGCTGAACGCCCCTTCGGCAATCGCCTGCAACACGCCCGGAAGTGCTGCGCTTGCCTCGATCGCCTTGCGCGATTGTTCGGGGTCTTCGCGCCGCTTCATCGCCTCGGCGGTGGTCATGCCAAACAGGAAAAAGTTATCCGCGCCAACCTCTTGCAGGATTTCCACATTGGCCCCGTCCAGCGTGCCAATAGTCGGCGCGCCATTGATCATGAACTTCATATTGCCGGTGCCAGAGGCCTCTTTGCCCGCGGTCGAGATTTGTTCCGACAGATCCGCCGCCGGAATCAGGCGTTCGGCCATCGAGACGTTGTAATTGGCCGGATAGATCACTTTCAGCCGGTCGCCCACCTCGGGGTCATTGTTGATAACCCGCGCCACATCATTGATAAGATGGATGATTTCCTTGGCCACTGCATAGCCCGGCGCGGATTTGCCACCAAAAATTTTGACCCGCGGCACATAATCGGCGCTGGGGTCGGCCTTGATGCGCTGATAATGCGCCACGGTTTGCAGAATGTTCAGCAACTGGCGTTTGTATTCATGAATGCGCTTGATCTGCACATCAAACAGCGCATCAGGCGAGACGGTGACGCCGCATTCGGTGTTAATCCAATCGGCCAAAGCGACCTTATTGGCGCGCTTGGCCGCGTCAAATTCCGCCAAAAACGCCGGTTTTTCGCAATGCGGTTCCAGACCGCGCAGCAGGTCCAGATCGGCCTCCCAGCCTTCGCCAATGGTCTTGGTGATCAGCGCAGAAAGCGGGCGGTTTGACATCTTCAGCCAGCGACGCGGTGTCACCCCATTGGTTTGATTGCAAATTCTGTCAGGATGCAGCGCGTTCAGTTCTGGAAACAGGTTTTTCTTGACCAAATCAGAATGCAGCGCCGAGACGCCGTTGACCTTATGCGCCATCACAAAGGCCAGCTCACCCATCCGCACCTCGTGGTGCTTGACGATGCCGATGTAATGCGGCGGATGGTAGGCGCTGCGGTGCCAGCTGTCGATGCGCTCGACGATCTGCATATGGCGCGGCAGCGTGGTGCCAAAGGTAAAGGTCGCCCACCGCTCCAGCGCTTCGGGCAAAAGCGTGTGGTTGGTATAGCCCAGACAGCCGCGCGCGGTTTCAAGCGCGTCTTGAAAGCTCAGGCCATTTTCATCGGACAACAGCCGGATCAGCTCGGGCCCTGCAATCGCGGGATGGGTGTCATTCATCTGGATGGCGACGTATTTCGGCAGATCCAGCAGGTTGGAATGCACGGTTTTGAACCGGCGCAGAATGTCTTGCAGCGCGGCAGAGGTCAGGAAAAACTCCTGCTTCAGGCGCAATTCCTTGCCCTGATAGGTGGTGTCATCGGGGTAAAGCACGCGGCTTAGGGTGCGGGCCAGTGCCTCGGGTTCGGCGGCGGCGGCATAGTCGCCCCGGTTAAAGCGTTCCAGATCAAACTGTTGCGTCGATTTCGCCGCCCAAAGCCGCAGCGTGTTGGCCCATTTGCCCTGCCAGCCGATCACCGGCGTGTCATAGGCCGAGGCCAGCACGGTTTCCGATGGCAGCCAAACCTCGCGTCCGGCTTCGGTCTTCACCTCGCCCTTAAACGGGATCACATAGGCGCTTTCGGGGCGGGCAAATTCCCAAGGGTTGGTCATGCTGAGCCAATCTTCGGGCATCTCGGCCTGCTGGCCACCCTGAAAGCTTTGCTTGAACAGCCCGTGTTCATAGCGGATGCCGTAGCCATAGGCCGGGCAGCCGACCGTCGCCATGCTTTCCATGAAACAGGCCGCCAAGCGCCCCAAACCGCCGTTGCCAAGCGCCGCATCCGGCTCGCCTTCCACCAGCCCGTGGAAATCTTGGCCAAAGCCCGCCATCACCTCTTCGGCGACCTCGCGCAGCCCAAGGTTGACGGTGGCATCCTCCAAAATCCGGCCGATCAGAAATTCCATCGACAGGTAATGCACCCGTTTGCGGTCTTGCGCCCAAGTTTGGCGGGTCGAGGCGAACCAAGGTTCAACAATCCGGTCGCGCACCGCAAAAGACAGCGCCATGCGCCAATCATAGGGGCTGGCATTGGCCGCATCCTTGCCCAAGGTAAAGGTCAGATGCCGCAGCACATCGGCTTTCAACTGGGTCGGGGTGATCGTCGCTTGCGTCAAGGCTGCTTCCATTCGTTGTTTCTTCCGTCCAAGACCCAGAGCTTGTAGCTTCAAACCGCTTTTATGTTATCGCAAACAAAGAAAATTCAGTGTAAAATCTTTTGTTTAAAAACAATAGCCTTTAAAAATCAAAGCGGTTTAAATTCTGCCCAAACCCCGTCAAGGTATGACTTATGTTGCCAGTTTCGCTGCCAACAGCAAGTCAAAACGCATCGATCTGATCCAAATCAAGGCGCAAAGCCTGACCTGCGCCTAAATTTCGCGCGTCGAGTAGAAAGGATCACCGCCCATGCGTTTGACCATCCGCACCAATCTTGCCATGCGCACGCTGATGTATTGCGCCGCGAACCCCGATCAGATCGTGCAAAAGCGCGATGTGGCCTTGGCCTGTGGCGCGTCTGAAAACCATTTGGCGCAAGTGATCCATCTTTTGGCGCGCAACGGCTTTTTGACCACCCTGCGCGGGCGCAGCGGCGGCTTGCGGCTGGCGCGCGCGCCGCAAGACATCACCGTGGGGCAAGTGTTTCGCATATTTGAAAGCGTGCTGCCCTTTACCGATTGCGCCGAGGCCAGCAGCACCTGCCCGCTTGCGGCGGCCTGTCGGTTGAAATGCGTCTTGGCCGAAGCGGTCGAGGGGTTTTACGCCCGCCTTGACCAATCGCGCCTTTCAGACCTTGTCAGTGATAACGCCGCCCTGCACCGCCTGCTTAGCGCCGCTTAAACCGGCGCAGCCGCAGCGCATTGCCCAGCACAAACACCGAAGACAGCGCCATCGCCCCTGCCCCCAGCATAGGCGAAAGTTGTGGCCCGCCAAAGGGCACCAAAACGCCTGCCGCCACCGGGATAAGTGCGGCATTATAGCCAAAGGCCCAGCTTAGGTTCTGGCGGATATTGCGCATCACAGCCCGGCTGATGGCAATGGCATCGACCACGCCCATCGGATCGCCGCGCATCAGCACCAGATCGCCAGCCTCGATCGCGACATCGGTGCCCGTGCCCATCGCAATGCCCACATCGGCCTGCGCGAGTGCGGGTGCGTCGTTGATCCCGTCGCCAACAAAAGCGGTGCCCGCGCCCAGATCAAGGATGGCGGCGGCTTTGCCTGCGGGCAGGATGCCCGCACGGATGTCCAAGATGCCAATCTCGCCCGCCACCGCCCGCGCTGTGGCCTCGGCGTCGCCGGTGATCATCACAGATCCGATGCCCATCTCGGCCAGCGCCGCCACCGCCTTTTTGGCCGAGGTTTTGACGGGATCTGCGACACATATCATCCCAATGCAGCGCCCGGCCTTTGCGACGTAAAGCACGCCTTGGCCTTGGCTTTGCGCCAGCGCTCCGCGCGCCTGCATCGCGGCCGGAACCTCGATCATCCGCGCGGATCCTACCGCCACCTCGACCTCGCCCAAAAGCGCGCGCGCGCCCTGCCCCGGCACGGCAGCAAAGCCTGTCACCAGGGCCGGCGTCACCCCCAACCGCGCAGCCTCGGCCAGCACAGCGGCGGCCAGCGGATGCTCGGATCCTGCCTCGACGGCAGCGGCCAGCGCCAAAGTCGCCTCGCCTTCAACCGAGACCACCTTCGGCTTGCCTTCGGTCAGCGTGCCGGTCTTGTCAAAGGCCACGCGCTGAACCGCCTCAAGCCGTTGCAAAGCCTCGCCTTTGCGGAACAAAACCCCCAGTTCTGCCGCCCGCCCGGTGCCCACCAAGATCGAGACCGGCGTCGCCAAGCCCATCGCACAGGGGCAGGCGATGATCAGCACCGAAACCCCCGCCACCAAGGCTTGGGCCGCGGTGCCAAACACCAGCCAGACCAGCACCGTCAGCAACGCGAGCGCCATCACCACCGGCACGAACCACGCCGTGATGCGGTCGACCAAGGCCTGCACCGGCAGCTTGCCGCCCTGCGCGGCCTCGACCAATGCGATGATGCGCGCAAGCACCGTGGCCGCCCCCACCTCGCGCAGCTCGACCAGCAGAACGCCGGTGCCGTTGACCGTGCCGCCGGTGACGGCGTCGCCCAGTTGTTTTTCTTGCGCCAAGGGCTCGCCCGTCAGCATCGCCTCATCCACCGCCGAATGGCCCAAGATCACCACGCCATCGGCTGCGATCCGCTCGCCCGGGCGGATCTGAATGCGGTCGCCGACCTGAAGCGCTGCCACCTCGACCTCTTCAAAGCCAGCGGCAGTTTCGCGCCGTGCCACCCGTGGCGCCAATTGCAGCAGCCGCGAGATCGCAGCCCCCGCTTGGCCGCGCGCCCGCGCCTCGAGGGCGCGCCCCAGCAAGATCAGCACGATGATCACCGCCGCCGCCTCGAAATAGACCGCGCGCGAGGCTTCGGGCACCGCCGCAGGCCAGACCAGCACCAGCACCGAATAGCCCCAAGCCGCCAGCGTGCCCACCGCCACCAGCGCGTTCATATCAGGGGCTGCGCGCAGAAGCGCCGGCACGCCCTTGGTGTAAAACCGCCGCCCCGGCCCGATCATCACCAGCGTCACCAGCAGGCATTCGGCCAGCCACAAAGGTTGCAGCGCCACAAAGCCCATCAGCCAATGGTGAAAGCCGGGCAGCAGATGCCCGCCCATCTCGACCAGAAACACCGGCAGCGTCAGCACGGCGGCAAGGCCCGTGTTGCGCCACAGGCTGCGCAGCTCGGCCTTGGGATCATGCGCGCGGGCTTGGGCCAAGGGTTCAGCCGCAAAGCCCGCCTTGCTGACGGCTGCGGCGAGCGAGGCGGCTTCGACCGGCTGCCACAGTTCGACCTCGGCGCGGCGGGTGGCCAGATTGACCGTGGCCGCAGCCACCCCGGTTTGGGAGCGCAAAATCCGCTCGACCCGCCCCGTGCAAGAGGCACAAGTCATCCCCTCGACCGCAAGCGTCACATGGCCGCGCCGCACCGGATAACCCGCACGTGCCAGCACCTGCGACAGCGCCTCGATGCTGGCGGGGGCGGCAAAATCCACCTCTGCGGTTTCGGTGCTAAGGTTGACCGAAGCGCTGGCCACGCCGTCTTGGGCCTGCAAAACCCGCTCGACTCGCGCCACACAAGAGGCGCAGGTCATTCCTTCAAGGCTAAGACGGATCTGGGGCATGGTCGTCTCCTTTGGTCGTCTTTAGGAACCCGTCGCCCAAAAAGGTCAACCCCAAGGGCTGCGACACTTTCGGACTTGACCTTGCCCGCCAAACCGACCGAATTGGCAGCATCAGAAAAGGACATGCCATGACCCTGCTTTCCATTCCCGATATGTCGTGCGGCCACTGCAAAGCCTCGGTGACCGAGGCGCTCACCCCGCTTGCCAGCGAGATCAGCGTTGATCTTGCCAGCCGTCAAGTCAGCCTTACCAGCGCGGCCAGCGCCGAGGTTTTACTGAAAGCGCTGAACGACATCGGCTTTCCTGCAACAGTTTTGTCACAAAACTAAGACAAATCGGCGTTTGAGCCAATAATTTCTGTTGATTTATGTCCGCTTCGGGCCTACTCGGCCGCATCTCGTCGCAAAGGGCCGCAAAATCGCCGCTTTGAAACGTGTAACTACCTTTTGCGGCGCAAATGCCGTGTAACGACCGGAGCAGTCACATGTCTACCATCTCGTCCTCTCAGCAGGGCGGCGCGCAGGCCCCAACCTCGCAACAACAGCAAGGTCAATCGGGCGGATCGACCCAACAACAAGGCGGACGCGTTATCCGCGATTGGGCTTCGATCTAAAGTTTGGATTATCCCATCTGTGCAAATTGATTCCCCCAAGGCCAGCCGCTAGGCTGGCCTTTTTGATTTCCCCCCCAAAGGCGCATATGCCCACATCGCTGCAAACCATCCCCAACCTTGGCCCCGCCTCTGAGGCGGCCTTTGCCAAAGCGGGCATCACCAGCGCCGAAGAGCTGCGCGCGCTTGGTGCCGATGAAGGCTATCGCCGCTTGCTGGCCGCAGGCACCCAGCCGCATTTCATCGGTTATTATGTCTTGCATATGGGATTGCAGGGCCGGCCTTGGAACGATTGCAAGGGTCAGGAAAAGAAAGACCTGCGCGCGCGCTTTGACGCGATCAAGGCAGAGTTTGGCGGCAGTAAAGAAAAGGGCCGCTCCGATCTGGAAGCAGCCCTTCAGTTTTTTGGGGTTCTTGAGAAACCGAAGAAGGCTTAGCCGACCAGTTCCAGACCCGAGAAGAAGAACGAGATTTCGCGGGCAGCCGAAGCTTCCGAATCCGAACCGTGTACCGAGTTTTCGCCCATCGACAGCGCGAACTCTTTGCGGATGGTGCCTTCTGCGGCATTGGCTGGGTTGGTGGCGCCCATCACTTCGCGGTTTTTGGCAATGGCGCTTTCGCCTTCCAGAACCTGCACAACCACTGGCTCGGAAGCCATGAATTCGCACAGCTCGCCGTAAAAGCCACGCTCTGCGTGCTCGGCATAAAAGGCACCAGCCTGTGCCATCGACAGATGGATGCGCTTGGAGGCGACAACGCGCAGGCCAGCGTCTTCGAATTTGGCGACGATTTTGCCGGTCAGGTTGCGCTTGGTTGCGTCGGGCTTGATGATCGAGAGGGTGCGTTCGATGGCCATTTGGCTCTCCATAAGATGGGGCGGGTGCCGCCCTGAATTGATGTGCGCGCCCACTAGCACGGGCATGGCGCGAAGAAAAGCC
The DNA here is from genome assembly GCF_036782355.1 of Cypionkella sp. NCBI lineage: Bacteria > Pseudomonadati > Pseudomonadota > Alphaproteobacteria > Rhodobacterales > Paracoccaceae > Cypionkella > Cypionkella sp. The sequence goes on along the minus strand of NZ_DAIPZF010000013.1, from coordinate 44,146 downwards.
CGATGAAATGCGCGCCCAAGCTGCGGCGGCGCGACATCCCACCGCCTGCTTAGGAAATTCATGTCGCAAATCCATGACAATGCTGCTTGGGCAGTTGACGCCGCCCAGCACTTAGGGCAAGCCCCGCTGCATGCTTAAAATCGAAGATATCACCTATTCCGTCGAAGGCCGCCCGCTGTTTGAAGGCGCTTCAGCCACGATTCCCACCGGCCATAAGGTTGGTCTTGTCGGCCGCAATGGCGCGGGCAAGACCACGTTGTTTCGGCTGATCCGGCGCGAGCTTGCGCTGGAAAGCGGCGATATCTCGATGCCGCAGCGCGCGCGCATTGGCGGCGTGGCGCAAGAGGTGCCCTCGTCGTCGACCTCGCTGATTGACACGGTGCTGGCCGCCGATACCGAACGCGCAAGCCTGATGGCCGAGGCCGAAACCGCCACCGACCCGCACCGGATTGCCGAAGTGCAGGCGCGGCTTGCCGATATTGACGCGTGGTCCGCCGAAGGCCGCGCGGCCTCGATCCTGAAGGGTCTGGGCTTTGATGCCGCAGCCCAGCAACGCCCCTGCTCGGATTTCTCGGGCGGCTGGCGGATGCGGGTGGCGCTTGCCGGGGTGCTGTTTGCCCAGCCCGACTATCTGCTGCTGGACGAACCCACCAACTACCTTGATCTGGAAGGGGCTTTGTGGCTGGAAAGCTATCTGACCAAATACCCCCATACCGTGCTGATCATCAGCCACGATCGCGGGCTTTTGAACCGTGCGGTCACGGGCATTCTGCATCTCGACAATAAAAAGCTGACCTATTGGAACGGCCCCTACGACCAATTCGCCCGCCAAGTTGCCGAGCGTCGCGCCGTGCTGCAAGCCGAGGCTCGCAAACAAGACGCACGCCGCGCGCATCTGCAAGCCTTTGTCGACCGCTTTAAGGCCAAGGCCTCCAAGGCAGCACAAGCGCAATCGCGGGTGAAAATGCTGGAAAAGATGGAAACCATCACCGCACCAGAAGATGCGAAAAAGGTGGTCTTTACCTTCCCCGAACCCGAAGAGCTGTCGCCGCCGATCATCAATATGGAGGGCGCCGCCGTCGGCTACGATGGCCCGCCGATCCTGAAACGGCTGTCGCTGCGCATCGACCAAGACGACCGCATCGCGCTGTTGGGCCGCAATGGCGAAGGCAAATCGACGCTCTCCAAGCTGTTGGCGGGCAAGCTGAATGCCTGCGAAGGCAAGATCACGCGGTCCTCGAAACTGCGGATCGGCTATTTTGCCCAACATCAGGTGGACGAGCTGTTCATCGACGAATCCCCGCTGCAACACGTTCAGCGCCTGCGCCCCGCCGAGGGCCAACCGCGTCTGCGCGCGCGGCTTGCGGGCTTTGGCCTTGGCGTTGATCAGGCCGAAACCGCCGTTGGGCGGCTTTCGGGCGGGCAAAAAGCGCGGCTGTCGCTGCTTTTGGCCACCATCGACGCGCCGCATCTGCTGATCTTGGACGAACCGACCAACCACCTTGATATGGAAAGCCGTGAAGCCTTGGTCGAGGCGCTGACCGCCTATTCCGGCGCGGTGGTTCTGGTCAGCCACGACATGCACCTGTTGTCTTTGGTGGCCGACCGTCTGTGGCTGGTCAAAGACGGCGCGGTGGCACCTTACGAGCATGATCTGGAAGCTTACCGCAAACAGCTGCTGGCAGGCGATGACGCCGAAAAGCCCGTGAAAGTGGTCGAAAAGCCCAAGCGCGTCAGCAATGACGACCTCAAAGCCCTGCGCGCCGAGGTCAAGAAATCCGAAGAGCGTCTGGCCAAGATCAACGAGATGCGCGACAAACTGGCCAAGAAACTCGCCGATCCCGCGCTTTATGAAGACGGCCGCCGCGGCGAGCTGGAAACATGGAACAAGAAATATGGCGAGGTGATGGAGGCGATGGACCGCGCCGAAGCCATGTGGGTCACCGCACAAGAGAAACTGGAAACCGCCAGCGCCTGAGGGTGCGCGGCAGCCGCGCTGCGGGGGGCTCGATGCCCCCCAAAGCGCGCGCTGGGCTTAAAGCGCTGCCTTTGTCCTTGCAGCGCGGCACCGCCATCCTTAGGTTGCAGCGATGGACACAGCCTTTTTGATCACCGCCTTTGCCACGCTTTTCGTGGTCATCGACCCGCCGGGTCTGGTGCCGATGTTCATCGCGCTCACCAGCGGCATGGACCGCGCTCACCGCGCCACCATGGCGCGGCGCGCCTGTGTGATTGCCTTTGTGCTGCTGACGCTTTTTGGCCTGATGGGCGAGGCTTTGCTGGGCTTTATCGGCATCTCGATGCCGGCCTTTCGCATCGCAGGCGGGATTTTGCTGTTTCTGACAGCGCTTGATATGCTGTTTGAACGCCGCACCCAACGCCGCGAGGGCCAGACCCCCGATGCCGATCACGACCCATCGGTGTTTCCGCTGGCGACACCACTAATCGCAGGGCCGGGTGCGATTGCCACCATGATCCTGCTGATGGGTCAATCGGGCAACAGCTGGCTTGGCGGCGCTGCGGTGCTGGGGCTTTTGGCGGCGATGATCTTGGTGACTTATGTGTTTTTGCTGGCCTCCCCGCCGCTGGAGCGGCTTTTGGGGCGCACCGGAACCGTGGTGATCACCCGCCTGCTCGGCATGCTTTTGGCAGCGCTTTCGGTGCAATTTGTCATCGACGGCGTCAAGGGCACCGGGCTGATCTAAGGGGTTTTGCGATGGACGAAAGCTACGGCCGCGCGCTTTATCTGGTGCTGATCCTGATTTCGGTCAGTGGTTGGGTCTTTGTCGAATACCGCAGCCGTCTGGGCCAAGCCGCGCGCAGCCTGCTGGCTTGGGGCTTGATCTTGTTGGGGATCTTGGCCGGCTATGGCATCTACCGCGACAATGGCTTTGGCTTGCGGCCTGCGATGACGGTCATGGGCGATCAGGTCGAGATTCCGCGTGCCGAGGATGGCCATTACTATGTCACGCTGCGCGTCAACGGGCAAAATCTGATGTTTCTGGCAGATACCGGCGCCACCACGATCGTGCTGTCGCCTGACGATGCGCGACGTTTGGGAATTGATCCGGCCAGCCTGTCCTATTTAGGATCGGCCAATACTGCCAATGGGGTGGTGCGCACGGCGCGGGTGACGCTGCCATTGCTCGAGCTTGGCCCCTACCGCGATCAAGATGTAACCGCCTATGTGAATGAAGCCGCAATGGAGGGATCTTTGCTGGGCATGGCCTATCTGGGACTTTATGACATCAAGATTACCCAAGACCGGATGATCTTGCAGCGTTAAAGCCCAATATCAAAATCGCAGCGCAGTCGGTTGATTTACAACGAAAAATCAGATTGTCCGCGCAGGCTTTTCGGTCTTCTTCTCCCAACGGCCAGTTTCCTCTGACCAATATTGCGCGGCAAGCCCGGCGGCGGTCAGCCGTGTCCAAAGCCCGCGTGCGGCGTTCAGCGCGGCCTCGTCATAGCCGTCAAACAGCACCCAAACCCGTTCCAGATCTTTCGCCTCTTCGGGCGTGGTCTCGGCACCGTCTACCAGCATCAAAGCCTGCGCCGCGTTGCCGATTGCGCCAGTGCCAATCAAAATTGGCTGGTCGCTATCTTGCGCCCCGCCCTGCAACCCATGCGGCAAAAAGCTGTCCTCACCGTCCCAAAGCGCCAGATCCAAGGCCTGCAAGCCCGCCAGATCACGCCCGCGCAGCATCACCCGCCACGAAGCGGCATAGGCGCGCGGCAGGATCGTCGCCGCCGTCTGCCCCACGCTGGATTGCGTCAGATGATAGAACACAGCGATGCCCATTATTTTGGCTCGAACTGGTCGCGGATCAGCCGGTTCAACGCCATTACCCCCCAGCCCGTCGCGCCCTTGGGTGCCAAGGCAGAGTCCGATTTTAACAGCGCTGTGCCCGCAATATCCAGATGGATCCAAGGCATCTCGTCTTTGACAAAGCGCTGCAAGAATTGCGCAGCGGTAATCGAGCCACCATCGCGGCCACAGGAATTGACGATATCGGCGATCCGCGATTTCAGCTTAGCGTCATAGCCCGCCCCCAGCGGCATCCGCCATGCGCCTTCGCCCTCGGCTGCCGCCGCTTTCAGGAAAGCATTGCACAGCGCGTCATTGTTGGAAAACACGCCAGTGTTTTCATGCCCCAGCGCCACAATCACCGCCCCTGTCAAAGTGGCAAGATCGATCACGCCTGAGGGCTTGAACCGCTCTTGCGCATACCACAGCACATCGGCCAGCACCAAACGGCCTTCGGCATCGGTGTTGATCACCTCGATCGTCACGCCGCGCATAGATTTCACCACATCGCCCGGACGCTGCGCACGCCCGTCGGGCATATTCTCGACCAGACCGACCAGGCCTACGACATTGGCCTTGGCGCGGCGCAGCGCCAAAGCGCGCATCACCCCGGCCACCACGCCCGCGCCGCCCATATCCATCGTCATCTCTTCCATACCTCCCGCGGGTTTGATGGAAATGCCGCCGGTGTCAAACACCACACCCTTACCCACCAGCGCCAAGGGTGCCTCGCCCTCGACCCCGCCGCGCCACTGCATTACCACCACCTTTGACGGGCTTTCCGAGCCCTGCCCCACCCCCAAAAGCGCGCGCATGCCCAGTTTGGCAAGCTGCTCTTCCTCCAGAATTTCCACCTCCAGCCCCAGATCCTGCATCGCGGCAAGTCGGGCGGCAAAGTCATCGGTGGTCAGGATATTGGCGGGCTCATTGACCAGATCGCGGGTGAAAAACACGCCTTCCACGACAGCGGCCATCGGGGCTGCAAGTGCTGCCACCTTTTCTGGCTCGGCAAGCGCAATTGCCACACGGCCAATTGCTTTGGCAGCGGTGGATTTATGCGGCGAGAAATCATAGGCCCGCATCGCCAGCCCAAAAGAGATGTCTGCGGCGCGCGGATGTGCCTCGGCGATCAGCGTGGTGCAATGCGGGTGCAAACCGCGCGCGACGGCTGCCCCTGCAAGGCGCGCAGCCTCGACACTGGCTTTTTTCGGCAAGGCGATCAGCTGCACCGCTTGGGCGGCAAGCCCCACGGGATAGGCAAGCTCGAAACTCTCGCCCGGTTTCATCTGCGCGCAATCGTTCGAACCCATTGCCCGGGCCAAAGCACCCTTGGTCAGCCGATTAAGCGCACGCGCCGCTGGGGTGGCAGGTTTGTCGCCATCAAAAATCAGCGCAATCCGGCCTTCAAGCTGGGCCAGCCCCTCAAGATCAAGCTGTTGAAACTGCACTTCTACGGGACGCGACATTGGGCTCTCCTCGGACCGGCGGGATTTGGGTCAAGGCTAGCGAAGGGGGGACGGAAAGGCCAGATATCAGTTTTCCCCGCGCGCGTTTTCAGCTAGCCTCTGCCAACACTTGATTAAGGTTTTCGCGCGCGTGACGAAATTTGACAAATATCTTCTGTCACAGTTGCTTACCCTTTTTGGATTCTTCTCGCTTGTGCTGGTGGCGGTCTATTGGATCAATCGGGCGGTGGGCCTGTTTGATCAATTGATCGGGGACGGGCAATCTGCCTTGGTTTTCTTGCAGTTTTCTCTGCTGACTCTGCCCAATGTCATTCGCTTGGTGCTGCCGGTCTCGGCCTTTGTGGCAGCGGTCTACTGTGCCAATCGGTTGATTTCGGACAGTGAATTGGTGGTGATGCAGGCGACGGGATTTTCCTCGTTTCGGCTGGCGCGGCCGGTGTTTGGCTTTGGGGTGATTGTGGCGGGGATGATGCTGATTCTGATGAATTGGCTGGTTCCGGCCAGCAGAACCGTCTTTGAAGAGCGCAGCGCCGAGATTTCCCAAGACTTAAGCGCGCAATTTCTGAAAGAGGGCGCGTTTTTGCATCCTTCGGCGGGGCTTACGCTTTATATTCGCGACATCAGCGCGCGGGGCGAACTGTTGGATCTGTTTCTAACCGATGAGCGCAGCAAGACCGAGCGGACAACCTATACCGCGCGGCGGGCATTGTTTTTGCGCGCCTCCGAAGGACCAAAGCTGCTGATGTTTAACGGCATGATGCAGACGCTTGATACCAAGACCGGACGGCTTTCGGTGACGCATTTTAGCGATTTCACCTATGATATGGCGGCGATGATCGCGCCGGCACAAAGCCGAAACCGGTCGCGGGCCGAGTTGTCAACGCGCGAGCTTCTTTATCCCACGCCGGCGGTTTTGCAAGAGACCCAATCCAGCGCCGCGGCCCTGCGCTTTGAGGGACACAGCCGCTTTGCCCAACCGTTGCTGGCGCTCTCTTCGGCGATGATCGGCTTTGCGTCGCTGTTGCTGGGGGCGTTTTCGCGCTTTGGGCTTTGGCGTCAGATTTTGGCGGCCACGGTGCTGCTGTTGGTGGTGCAATCGATCTCGACGGTGGCCACCAGTATTGGCGGCACAAGCGAAGATGGCTGGATCTTGGCATACGCCGCGCCAATGCTGGGGCTTTTGCTGGCGGGCGGCGAGCTGTGGGTCAGCCAAGCGCCGCGCCGCCTGCGCAGGTTGGGGGGGGCAGCATGATCCTAAGCCTGTATTTTGCACGCCGGTTTCTGGCGGTTTATCTCTTGGTCACGGCTGTCTTTACCGCCGTATTGCTGATGATTGATGTCATCGAGCAGCTGCGCAAAACCGGTGTAACCCTGACGATTGCGCTGTACCTTGCGCTGTTGAACGCGCCAGAAAGCCTGTATCAGATCCTGCCCTTGATCATTATCATCACCTCGATCGCGGTGTTTCTTGGCCTTGCACGTTCGTCCGAATTGGTGGTGGTGCGCGCCTCGGGCCGCTCGGGCCTGCGATTTTTGCTGGCCCCTGTCATCACGGCGCTGCTGATTGGCATGCTGTCGGTGGCGGTGTTCAACCCTTTGGTGGCGGCGACCTCAAAGCTTTATGATCGGCTAACAACCTTTGGCGCGGATTCGGGTTCGGTGCTGTCGATATCAGAGAATGGTCTGTGGATGCGGCAAGGCATGGGGCCGTTGCAATCAGTGATCAATGCCGCGCGCAGCAATCGCGATGGCAGCCAGTTGCAGCAGGTCAGCTTTCTGACCTTTGACGCAAGCGGCACCCCAACCCGCCGGATCGAGGCAAAACTTGCCAGCCTAGAGCCAGGGGCTTGGGCGCTGCAAGGCGTCAAGCAATGGGATTTGCAGGCCACAAACCCCGAGCAAAGCGCGCAGAGCCTCGCCACGCTTTCGCTGCCGACCGATCTGACCCTTGCCAAGATCAGCGAAGGCTTTGGCGCGCCCTCGACCGTGGCGTTTTGGAACCTGCCGCGCTATATCGCGGCGCTGCAACAGGCTGGATTTTCGGCGCGCAGCTATCAGGTCTGGTATCAGATGGAATTGGCACTGCCGCTTTTGTTGGCGGGGATGGTGCTGTTGGCGGCGGGCTTTACCATGCGACCGGCGCGCTTTGGCAAAACCGGACAGATGGTGCTTTGGGCGCTTTTGGGGGGATTTTTGATTTTCTTTCTGCGAAACTTTGCGCAAGTCTTGGGCGAGACTGGGCAGATCCCGATTGCACTTGCCGCCTGGGCCCCGCCCATCGCCACGGCCTTTCTGGCCCTGGGTCTGGTGCTGCATTTGGAGGATGGCTGATGCTGCGGCGTCTTTGGCTTTGCATCGGCCTTTTGGGCTTTGCCTCTGCGGCGGTGGCGCAAGATCAAGTGCGGCTGATTGCCGACAGCTTGCAGATCACCGATGCCCAAACGCTGGTGGCCCAAGGCCATGTCCAGGTGTTTTACCAAGGGAAAACCCTATCAGCACAATCGCTTGTTTATGATGAGACCGCGGATCGACTGCTGATCGAGGGCCCGATTGTGCTGTCTGACGGCAGTGCCAATAAGGTTTTGGCCAGCCAAGCCGATATGGCAGCCGATCTGACCGAGGGCATTCTGACTTCGGCGCGCTTGGTTTTGGCCGAGCAATTGCAGCTTGCTGCGGCCAATCTGCAACGGGTTGAAGGCCGCTATAGCGTGCTGAACAAGGTCGTCGCCTCGTCTTGCAAGATCTGCAAAGCCGGCGCCACCCCGCTGTGGGAGATCCGCGCCAAGCGGGTTGTGCATGACGCGCAAGGACAGCAGCTTTACTTTGACAACGCCCAGCTGCGCTTTGGCGGCATTCCGGTGTTCTATATCCCGCGCCTGCGCATGCCCGACCCGAATTTGCAGCGCACCACCGGTTTTCTGATGCCCTCGCTGCGCAGCAGCTCGCTTTTTGGCACCGGCCTGCGCCTGCCCTATTTCATCACCATCGGCAAAAGCCGCGATTTGACGCTGACGCCGTTCTTTTCCACCAAGGGCACCAAAACGCTTGAGTTTCGCTATCGCCAAGTCTTCAACAAGGGCAGCATCAGCCTGACAGGCAGCGGCAGCCGCGACTCTTTGCTTGAGGGGCGAAATCGCGGCTATATGCAGGCCACGGGCAATTTTGCTTTGCCGGCTGGGTTTTCGCTTGGCCTGCGTGGCGAGATCGTCTCGGACCCCGCCTATCTGCTGGACTACGGATATCCCGCAATCGACCGATTGGACAGCCGCGCCGAAATCAGCCGCACCAAGCGCAACGAATATATCTCGGGCCGTTTTATCAGCCTGCATTCGATCCGCGAAAGCGATTATAACGCCTCGCTGCCCTCTTTGGTTGGCGACATGACCTTTGCGCGGCGGTTTTCGCTGACACCGACCGGCGGCATGGGCAAGTTTCAGATCCAAGCCCATTCTCACGCCCGCAGCTCGACCGTCATCACCGACACCTATGCTGACGGCATCGCCGATGGCCGCGACCTAAGTCGGATTTCGCTGCGTGCCGATTGGCGGCGCAATTTCTACCTGTCAAACGGTCTGCAATTGGCGGTGCTGGGCGAGACGGCTGCCGATTTCTATACAATCTCGCAAGATGCGCTGTATCAGGGCTCGAAAACCCGCCTCCACGGCGCGGTGGCGACCGAGTTGCGCTGGCCTTGGGTGAAATCGCAAAGCGCGGGCGCAAGTCATCTGATCGAGCCGGTGGCGCAATTGGTTTTGGCCTCCAACAGCCGCAGCTCGATCCTGAATGAGGATTCGGTGCTGGTGGAATTTGACGAAGGCAACCTCTTTGCCCTCAGCCGCTTTCCCGGATCGGATGCGGTCGAGGATGGTGCGCGGGCGAATTTGGGGCTGAATTATCTGCGCAGCGATCCAAAGGGCTGGAGCCTTGGCGTTACCGCCGGCCGGGTGGTACGCGCAGATGACCCGCATCTGTTCAGCCCAGGCTCGGGTCTGAATGGGCTGCGCTCGAACTGGATGTTAGCCGCCCAGCTTGACACCTCCAAGCTCAAGCTGACCAATCGGCTGCTGTTCAACGATGATTTTGGCGTCACCAAGGCCGAGCTTGCCGCCCAACTGGCGGTGGCAAAACTGGGGCTGACGGTGGGCTATGTTCATACCGTCGCCGACCCAAGTGAATCGCGCAATATCCCCATTCGCGAAGCCACTCTGGCCTCGAGCTATGCACTGACCCGCAATTGGACCGGCAGCCTTGGCAGCCGCTATGATTTTGAAAGCAAGCGCATGGCCAATGCCAATGGCAGTTTGGTTTTCCGCAATGAATGTCTTTTGGTTGATCTTTCTCTCTCGCGTCGCTTCACCTCATCGACTAGTGTATCCCCAACAACGGATTTCGGCCTTTCGGTTGAACTTTTGGGATTTGGAGGCAGCTCTGCGGTGGGACCGGCACGCCAATGTCGCCGCTAGGGCTTTGACTGAAACCAATCCACGGTCAAAGCCGTGGTGCAAAGAAACGGATAACAGCAGGCGATGACACATTCTCGCGCAGTTTTTCGCAAGGTAACGCTGGCTTCGGCCTTGGTGCTGACAGCCTCTGTGGCGCAGGCGGGGCCGTTTTCGGCGGTAAAAATCGTCAACTCGCGCAGCGTGACGCAGTTTGAATACGATCAGCGGGTACAGTTCATGACGCTGCTGAACCAGCCGGGCGACCTGGCGCAGTTGGCGATGGAGACCTTGATCGACGACCGGCTGCGGCAAACGGCGGCGGCTGAATTCGGCATCAAACTCTCGACCGCCGATATCCAAGCCGGCATGGAAGAATTCGCTGGCCGTGCCAATCTTGACGCCGCCCAATTCACGCAAATCATCACGCAAGCTGGCATCGAGCCGCAGACCTTCCGCGACTTTGTCGAAACCGGCCTGTCGTGGCGCGAGGTGGTGCGCAGCAAATACGGGCCGCAGATTGCCATCTCTGAGGCAGCCATTGACCGCGCCATGGCCAGCTTTACCCCCTCGACCACGCTGATGCTGCGGATGTCTGTGATCGAAATTCCTGCGCTGGGCGAAAGCCGCGAGACCGGTTTGAAAGCCGCGCAAGACCTGCTGTTGCAGCTGAAATCCGGTGTCGATTTTGCCACTTTGGCGCGGGCAAACTCTAAAGGTCGCACGGCCGCACAGGGCGGCGCGCTAGACTGGGTCAAGCTTTCCGATCTGCCCAATGATGCCGCCGTTGCCGTACGCAGCTTGGGCGCGGGCAAGGTCTCGGATCTGGTGGTCTTGGACGATAAGGTGCTGATTTACCGTGTCGAAGAGCAAAAGCAAGATCTGCTGACCCCGAAGACCGAGGTGCTGGATTACGCCGAATTGCTGGTGGCGGATGACGCCGCAGCACTTGGCGCAGTGCGGGCCAATACCAGCAGCTGCAATGATCTTTATGCACTTGCCAAGGGTCTGCCCGAAGATCGGCTAAGGCGGCAAACCTTGCCGCTGGGCCAAGTGCCCAAGGACGAAGCCGCAGCCCTGTCTTTGCTGGATGCGGGCGAAAGCTCGACCGATCTGATGCGCAACGGCTATCGGGTGTTTTTAATGCTCTGCCGGCGTGGCCCTGCCGAAAGCGAACTGCCCTCGCGCGATGAGGTCAGATTGCAGCTGACCAACCAGCAATTGGGCGCACAGGCGCAAATCTATCTGGAAGAGCTGCGCAGCGAAGCCATTTTGCGCACGCCATGACTGCGGCAATCGCGCTAACCTGCGGCGAACCTGCGGGCGTGGGGCCAGAACTTGCGGTGGCCGCGCGACAGGCTTTGGGCGACAGCCTGCCGCTGTTCTGGATCGGCGACCCGCGGCATTTGCCCAAGGGCGCGGATTTCACCATCATTGACAGCCCCGCTCAGGCGGCCAAGGTGGCGCCCCGTTCTTTGCCGGTGCTGCGCCACGACTTTGCCTCAAAAGCCCAGTTTGGCCAACCCCAGCCTGAACACGCCAAGGATGTGATCGCGGTGATCGAACGTGCGGTGGCTTTGGTGCAATCGGGTCAGGCGGGCGGGGTTTGCACCGCACCGATCCACAAAAAGGCGCTGAAAGACGGCGCGGGCTTTGCCTTTCCCGGCCATACCGAATTTCTGGCGCATCTGGCGGGCGGCGTGCCTGTGGTGATGATGCTGGCAAGCCCTCTGCTGCGGGTGGTGCCGGTGACGATCCACATAGCGCTTGCCGATGTCGCCCAAGCGCTGACGCCTGATCTGCTGGAACAGACTCTGCGCATCACCCAAGCCGGTTTGCAGCGCGATTTCGGCCTGAAACACCCGCGCATTGCCGTGGCAGGGCTGAACCCACATGCAGGCGAAGGCGGCGCGATGGGGCATGAGGAAATCGCGCTGATCGCCCCTGTTCTGGACCGTTTGCGCGCCCAAGGCATGGATCTGATCGGCCCCGCCTCTGCCGATACGCTGTTTCACGCCCGCGCGCGGGCAGGCTATGATGTCGCGGTCTGCATGTATCACGACCAAGCCCTGATCCCGATCAAGACGCTGGATTTTGACGGCGGGGTCAATGTCACGCTGGGCCTGCCCTTCGTGCGCACCTCGCCCGATCATGGCACCGCCTTTGACATTGCGGGCAAGGGGCTTGCCAAGCCAGACAGCCTGATCGCGGCCTTGCGGCTTGCGGCCGAGATGGCGCAGGCACGGGCAAATTAACCGACAAAAGGAAGACCGATGGCGACGATAGACGGATTGCCGCCTCTGCGCGAGGTGATCAATACCCACGATTTGGTGGCCAAGAAACAGCTTGGGCAGAACTTTTTGCTGGATCTGAACCTGACCGCAAAGATCGCGCGCTGTGCGGGCGATCTGTCGGCCTGTGATGTGCTGGAAATCGGCCCCGGCCCCGGCGGTCTGACGCGCGGTCTGCTGGTCGAGGGGGCGCGGCGCGTGCTGGCGATTGAAAAAGACCCGCGCTGCATGCCCGCCTTGGCCGAGATCGCCGCCGCCTACCCCGGCCGTTTGCAAGCGCTGAACGCGGATGCGCTAGAGGTCGATGTGATGGCGCATCTGACCCCACCCGTGCGGGTGGTGGCCAATCTGCCCTATAACGTCGGCACCGAGCTGTTGATCCGCTGGCTGACGCCGCAAATCTGGCCGCCGTTTTGGCAAAGCCTGACGCTGATGTTCCAAAAAGAGGTGGCCGAGCGCATCGTTGCCAAGCCGCGCAGCGATCACTACGGCCGCTTGGCGCTGCTGGCGCAGTGGCGCTGCGATGCCAAGATCGTGATGCATCTGCCGCCCGAAGCCTTTACCCCGGCGCCAAAAGTGCATTCCGCCGTGGTGCATCTAACCCGCCTGCCCGAGCCGCGCTTTCCCGCCGATGAGGCGATTTTGCAGCGGCTGACCGCGATGGGCTTTAACCAAAGGCGCAAGATGCTGCGATCAAGCCTGAAGGGCATCGGCCCGCAGATCGAGGCGCAACTGCTTGAAGCAGGCATCCCGCCCACGGCGCGAGCCGAGGAAATCTCGCTGGAAAAATTCTGCGCGCTGTCGTTGATCGTGGCACGCGGCTAAAAGCAAAAGGCCCGCGATTTGCGGGCCCTTTGTTTATTCTACACTCTCTGATGCGCCTTCGACCTTGGGCTTGCGCGCACGCGGCGCGCGGGTGGTCTTGGCGGCATCGCCCTCGGGCTTGGGCGCGCGTGGCTTTGGCGCTGCGGTTGCCGTTGCGGCTTGCTCGACCTGTGCAACCAATTGCGCGGGCGATTCAAAGCGCAAAGGCTCTTGCACCTGCGCTGCGGCCACCGGCTGCTCGGCCGGGGTTTCGCTGCGCGGCTGCTGGTCGCGGCGGTTGTCACGCGGGCGGTCTTCGCGGGGTGTATCTGCGCGGGGACGGTCCTCACGCGCACGATCTTCACGCGCACGATCTTCACGGGGGCGGTCCTCACGCGGGCGATCATCCCGCGGACGCTCTTCGCGGGGGCGGTCATCGCGGCGGTTATCTTGACGGCGCGGCTGACCCTCTGGGCGCGGTTCGCGGCGGTTTTCATCGCGGCGAGGCTGCTGCTGCGGGCGCGGCGATTCTGGCAGATCGACCAAACCGGTGTCGCCATCGCCAATAAAGCCGCCAGCATAGGGCTGATCGCTGTCGCCTTGATCGTGCCGTTCGGCGCGGTAGTCATTGCGGTCATTGCGGTTTCCGCCATTGCCGTTGCCGTTGCCGTTTTGCGGCGCAGGCTGGCTTTGCTGGCGCTGCTCTTGCTCGGCGGCCATCTCGCGCTGCGCTTCGGCCAGCATGCGGGTGTAATGCTCGGCATGCTGCGAGAAATTCTCAGCCGCGACGCGGTCGTTTGAGCGCTGCGCATCGCCTGCCAGCATCTGATATTTTTCGATAATCTGCTGCGGAGTGCCGCGCACCTTGCCTTCGGGGCCAGAGCTGTCGAAGACGCGGTTGATGATATTGCCGAGGGTGCGCGGGCGGTTCGCCTTTGAACGCGAGCGTGACTTGGAAGATCGCATCTTGTCCTTTGATCCAGATTATCCGGTTTTGCTTACGCCTGATCCTTGCAAGATCGTGGGCCCGAAGGGCACAAGCGGTAATGACCGGGGTTGCGCGGTTCAGCGCCGAATGGCGCGGCTGCCGCGTGAGAACGACTAATCATATGGCAGCACGGCTGACAAGGAAAAACTTCTTAAAACCCAATCGAGCTGTACAAAAGCAGGGCAAAACCGCCCGTTATTGCGGCTTTAGGGCCGCAACAACACGGTCGCGGCCATCCAGATCTTGCAAAACCGCGACCTGATCAAAGCCGTGCTGGCTGAAAAAACCCGCAACGGCTGTGGCTTGGGTTGGGCCGATTTCCACCATCAGCCGCCCGCCTGCGCGCAGATGCGGCCCGGCTTTTGCGGCGATAATGCGGTAGGGCTGCAAGCCATCGCCGCCAGGTGTCAGGGCCAGATGCGGCTCCCAGTCGCGCACATCGCGCGCAAGATCAGCCATCTCGGCCGCAGCAATATAGGGCGGGTTCGACACGATCAGATCAAACTGCCCCTGCACGGCAGAAAACCAATCCGAAAGCTGAAAACTGGCGCGGCTTTGCACACCAAGGCTTTGCGCATTGCGCGCGGCAACGGCTAAAGCCGCGACCGAAATATCACACCCCACGCCTTGCGCTTCTGGTCTATCTGCCAGCAAAGACAACAAGATACAGCCCGTTCCTGTGCCCAGATCCAAGACCGTTTCAAACGGCTGCGCCAGTGCCGTTTGCACCAAAAGCTCGGTTTCCGGGCGCGGGTCCAGCGTGTCGCGGCTGACCGCAAAGCTGCGCCCCCAAAACAGCCGCTGGCCGGTGATCTGCGCAATCGGCTGATGGGCTGCGCGCGCGCCAAGCGCAAGCTCCAGCCGCGCCATGGCGTCGGGCGTCATCGCATCGGGCAGATGCAGCGTCACGCGGTCGGGGGCGATTTGCATGGCATGGGCCAGCAACAGCCTTGCGTCGCGCGCAGCCCCCGCGATGCCTGCCGCTGTCAGCTGCACCACCGCCGCGCGCAAAGCCTGCGCTGCGGTCATCCTTCCATCTCGGCCAATTTGCTGGCCTGATCATGGCTGACCAAGGCCTCCACCACCTCGCCCAGATCGCCCTGCATGATCTGCCCCAGCGAATAAAGCGTGAGGTTGATGCGGTGATCGGTCATCCGGCCTTGGGGGAAGTTATAGGTGCGGATGCGTTCCGACCGGTCGCCCGAACCAACCTGCGATTTCCGCTCGGCGGCGCGGGCATCATCGACGCGGGCGCGCTCTAGATCGAACAGCCGCGCGCGCAGCACCTGCATGGCAATCTCGCGGTTGCGGTGCTGTGATTTTTGCGCCGAGACCACGATAATGCCGGTGGGCAAATGGGTGATCCGCACCGCCGAGTCGGTGGTGTTAACGTGCTGCCCCCCCGCGCCAGAGGCCCGCATGGTATCAATACGGATGTCCGACTGCGGGATCACCAGATCGACCTCTTCGGCTTCGGGCAGCACGGCGACGGTGGCGGCAGAGGTATGCACCCTGCCCTGCGCCTCGGTTTCCGGCACCCGCTGCACGCGGTGCACGCCCGATTCGAACTTTAGCTTCGAGAACACGCCAGCGCCCGCGATATGCACCGAGACCTCTTTGATACCGCCCAGCTCGCTGTCTTGCTGCTCGAGGATCTCAAAGCTCCACCCCATCCGCTCGCAATAGCGCTGATACATCCGCAACAGATCGCCGGCAAAAAGCGCTGCCTCATCGCCGCCGGTACCGGGGCGAATTTCCAAGATCGCAGGGCGCGCGTCGGCTGCATCTTTCGGCAACAGCGCGATTTGCAGCCTTTGTTCCATTTCAGGAATGCGTGCGCGCAGCTTTGGGATCTCGTCTTCGGCCAAGGCGCGCATTTCGGGATCGGCCAGCAACAGCTCGGCCTCGGCCAAATCATCCAAAGCGCGGCGATAATCCACAATCTCATCCGCAACCGGCTTAAGATCGGAATATTCGCGGCTTAGGGTTGCGATTTCAGCAGGCGAGGCGCCGGCATTCAGCTTTGCTTCGAGAAACTCGAAACGCTGGGTGATTTGGGCAAGTTTTTCTAAAGGAACCATGGCGTGGGTTTGAAGAAATCCGCGCCTCTGGTCAAGGCCTCAGACGCGCTGGCCTTACTGCACGCGGCTGGAGCGGATAAAGCCATCCACTGGATAGACGCGGCCCAGATCTTCGCCGTTGCTGGCCACCCGCACCGCCGACCAATCGCCCTTGGACGAGACATCAATCACCTTCATGCCCAGCGAGATTTTGCTGCGGTTCCAATTGGCATGATCGACCAAAATCTCACGATCCGACAGCACCTGCGAGACCACAGCAACATGGCCCATCGGCAGCTTGCGCGTGGATTTAAACGCCATGACCGAGCCCACCAACGGATCGTGGCCGCGCGCATAGGTATTATGCGCCTGCCGCCACCAAGTGCCTGCATTGCCGCGCAAATCTACCCCGCTTGCATCGCGTGCAAAGGGCACGCACCACAGACGTTTTCCTTGCGACTTCAGCGCTTTGGCATTGCTGATTGCAGTTGCAAGCAAGGGCGCTTCTGGCTGGCTTGCAACGGGCGAGGTGTCGAACATATTCATCTGCTTTGGCGCCGCACAGCCCGAAACAAGCACGCCGCAGCCCAAAAGCACTGCAAACCGCAGGGCCGATTTGGATTTGAAAAGACCTTGGACCATCTACCACCCTAAGTATCGCAGCCGACAAAACACCGTTTTGGCCGCTTCACATTGGAGTGATATTCCCTGTTGCGTGACTTATGGCAACAGAGTGAAATATTTCGTGGCAAAAATCCGCCCAAAGCCTAAAGCTGCGCGATCCATTGGCGCAGACGTTTGGCATTAACCCCCAGATCAGAGCTGCCAAAGCGCAGGCGGGCAAAGATCACCAGACCCTCGCCCTGCACTTGTGCGGTGGTGTAATCGGGAAAGCCCCAGATCAGGCTGCGGGTCTCCCAGGTGATCCGCCCTTCGGCGAGGGATCCCGCAAGACGGCGGGTGCGCGGGGTGGCCATGGCAATCGCGTCCAGTTGCGCCAAATCGCCGTGGCGCAGGTCGATATAGGCGCCGCCTTCCAGCACCGCCACCTGATCAGGGCTCAGGGCTGCCATCGCCTGCGGCCGCTCTGAAAGATCAATATTCCAATCTGCCGCCTTGGTCGGGGCAAAGCGCACATAGGCCATAAGCCCCAAACCCAATACAGCAACAACGCCCAGCAACCACATGAATTTGCTCATCTTTGTGTCTTGGCCCAATGATAAAGACAGATCAGCTCATGCGCCACATGTGCCCCGGCAATCGCGGTCGCGCCGCTGGTGTCATAGGCGGGCGAGACCTCGACAATATCGCCGCCAACCATATTGATGCCCGCCAGATCGCGCAGCGCAGCCGCCGCCTGCCAGCTGTGCAAGCCCCCCCAAACCGGCGTGCCCGTGCCCGGCGCGGCAGAGGGGTCCAGACAGTCGATGTCAAAGGTCACATAGGTCGGATTTTGCCCGACAATCGCCTTGGCCCGCGCCACCGCATAGGCGACGCCCTTTTCATGCACCGTGCGCGCGTCGATGAATTCCACCCCCAGATAATCGTCGCAATGGGTGCGAATGCCGATTTGCACGCTGGTTTTCGGGTCAATAATCCCCGTCTTGACCGCCTTGTAGAAAAACGTGCCGTGGTCGATCCGCTCCATATCATCGTCTTGCCAGAGGTCAGAATGCGCGTCGAAATGGATCACCGACATCGGGCCGAATTTCTCGGCATAGGCGCGCAGGATCGGCAGGGTGATGAAATGATCGCCCCCCAAAGTCACCGTGCCCGCGCCTGCGGCCAGAATGCCGCGGATATGCGCGGTCAAAAGCCCCGGAAAGCTGGGGGTATGGGCGTAATCAAAGGCGCAATCGCCGTAGTCGATGATGTTCATCGCCTCCAGCGGGTTGGTCGGCCAGCCGTAGGGCGGATCAAAGGGCTGCAAGGCGCTGGCCTCGCGGATCGCCCGCGGGCCAAAGCGGGTGCCCGTGCGGTGGGTGACGGCTTGGTCAAAGGCCACCCCGGTGATCGCCAGATCAACGCCGGTCAGATCCTTGGTATAGCTGCGCCGCAAGAAAGAGGTCGCGCCCGAAAAGGCGTTCTCAAAGGCAAGCCCGCGCTGTGATGTGCGGGTGAAAGCGGTGTCGATTTCGGTCTTTGCGTCTTCTAAGGCCATCATGCTCTCGGATGTCAGTCAGCGTCGTCCTTATCCGCAAACGGGCCGGAGACGCAGCAGATCCGGTGGCCTCACGATCCTTTTGCCGCCCGGCTTTGTCAAGCCTTAGCCAAGCCGCAGGCCCTCGCGCACCAGATCATCGGTCACTTGGGTGATGGCGGCCGACAGGGTTTCGGCAATGAAATCGACATCGCTTTCGCTGATGATCAAGGGCGGCGACATCACGTTCAGATGCCCCATCGGCCGCACGATCAGCCCCATGCTTTCCGCCACATCCGAAATGCGCTTGGATTCGTTCACCCCCTCGGGCAGCGGCACTTTGGTACGCTTGTCCGAGACACTTTCGACACAAAGCATAAGCCCACGCCCACGCACATTGCCGATCAGCGGCAGATCTTCCAGCGCCTTCATCCGGCTTTGGAAATAGCTGCCAACCTTGGTGGCATTGGCCAAAAGCCCCTCGCGCTCCATGATCTCGATGTTCTTCAGGCCGGCGGCGCAAGACACCGGATGGCCCGAATAGGTCAGCCCGGTGGTGAACCACCGCTGCCCGCCTTCGGCCATCACCGCCCAAATCCGGTCCGACAAAATCAGCGCCCCCAAGGGCAGATAGCCCGAGGTCAGCCCCTTGGCCGAGGTGATCATATCAGGCTGCACGCCAAATTCGGCAAGGCTTGCAAACCAATGGCCAAGCCGGCCAAAGGCGGTGACAACCTCGTCGGCGATGAACAAAATCTCGTGCTGCTGGCAGATTTGCCAGATGCGAAACAGATAGCCTTCGGGCGGAATGATAATGCCGCCAGAGGCTTGGATCGGTTCGGCAATAAAGCCGCCGATGCGATCGGCGCCGACACGCGCAATCAGCGCCTCGAATTCCGCCACCAGATCGTCGCAGAACTGCGCCTCGGTCATGCCTTCGGGGCGGCGATAGGGGTTGGGGCAGCGCAGATGGTGGATGCCTTCGGTTTTATAGCGAAACTCTTCGATGCGGTCGCCGTCGCGCTTGCCCACCGATTGCGTCAGATAGGTCGAGCCGTGGTAGGATTGCTCGCGCGCGACGATATCGGTTTTGTGGGGATAGCCGCGCGCGTGCTGGTAATAAGACACCACCCGCACCGCAGTATCCACCGCCGTCGAGCCGCCAGTGGTGAAATGCACCCGGTTCAGATCGCCCGGCGCCAGCTCTGCCAGCCTGCCCGCCAGCCGCGCCGAAGGATCGTTGGTCATATCGACAAAGGTGTTAGAGAAGGCCAAACGCTCGGCCTGTTCGGCAATCGCATCAGCCATTTCGCGCCGCCCAAGCCCGATATTGGTGCACCACATCCCGCCCACGGCGTCAAAATACTGCCGCCCCTCGGCATCCCAAAGCTGCGCGCCCTGCCCGCGGGTGATCACCAAAGAGCCGGTCTTCTCGAAAGGGCCAAAGTTTGCCCAAGGGTGCAGCACATGCGCGCGGTCAAGCTCGAAGGCGGATTGGTTGGCACCGGCGGCAGCGGTCTGCATGGCATACTCCCTTGGATTTTGCCAAAGGATAGCCATTCACAGCGAAAACGCCAGAGTTTTGATCAAATTAAGCCAGCGGCTGCGCCTGTTCCACCAAACGCGCAAAGAAAGACGCGCCAATCGGGGCGGCCTCGTCGTTGAAGTTATAGGCGGGGTGGTGCAGCCCTGCGTTCGGGCCGATGCCCATAAACAGATAGGCCCCCGCCCGTGCTTCAAGCATATAAGAGAAATCCTCGGAGCCCATTTCGCGCCCTGCATTGGCGTTTACGGCATCGGGCCCCGAAATCTCGGTCGCCACGCGCGCGGCAAAGGCCGCATTGGCGGGATGGTTGATCGTGGCCGGATAGCCCCAGTCATAGTCGATCTGCGCCTGCACGTTATAGGCCAGCGCATGACCTTCCACGATCTCGTAGATCCGGCGTTTCAACAGCGCGCGCACCTCGGGTTTAAAGCAGCGGATGGTGGCGCAGAACATCGCCTCTTCTGGAATGACATTCGAGGCCGTGCCCGCATGCACCATGGTGACCGAGATCACGGCTTCATCCATCGCAAAGACATTGCGCGGGATGATGGTCTGCACTGCGGCAACCATCCCCACCAAGGCCACCACCGGATCAATACATTCATGCGGATTGGCCCCATGGCCACCCTTGCCCACCAGCCGCACGGTCGCGGTGTCAACCGAAGCCATCAGCGCGCCGGGCGTGGTCAGAAAATGCCCAAGCGGAATATTGGGCGCATTGTGAATGCCGTAGACGCTGGCAATCGCAAAGCGGTCCATCATGCCCTCTTGCACCATCACCATGCCGCCCGCGCCGTCTTCCTCGGCGGGCTGAAAGATCAGCGCCACCCGCCCTGCAAAGCGCCGCGTCTCGGCCAGATATTTCGCGGCCCCCAGCAGCATGGTGACATGGCCATCATGGCCGCAAGCATGCATCTTGCCCGCCACCGTCGAGGCATAGTCAACCCCGGTGATTTCCTGCATCGGCAGCGCGTCCATATCGGCGCGCAGGCCAATGGTTGGCCCCTCGCCCTGGCCGTTGATGATCGCCACGATGCCGCTTTGCGCGATGCCGGTGTGGATCTCATCGACCCCAATCTCGCGCAGACGCTCCGCGATATAGGCGGCGGTCTGGTGACAATCGAAGGAAAGCTCTGGATGCGCGTGCAAATACTGCCGCCAGCCCTTCATTTCCTCGGCATAAGAGGCGATACGATTAAGGACGGGCATAGGGGTCTCCTGTTAACTGCTCTTTGATCAAATCTTATCTTGAAAGGATCAGCAATGCCCTTTTCGAAAACCGCTTCTGATGCGCTGATCCAAGATGCCAATGGCGGCATGCCGCGCCTGCTTGAGATCATGCGGCGGCTGCGCGACCCTGCCAGCGGCTGCCCTTGGGATATTGAACAAACCTTTGACAGCATCGCGCCCTATACGCTGGAAGAGGCGCATGAGGTCGCCGATGCGATTGCGCGCAGGGCCTATGACGAGCTGCCGTCGGAATTGGGCGATCTGCTGTTTCAGGCGGTGTTTCACGCCCAGATGGCGCAGGACGCGGGGCTGTTTGGCTTTGACGATGTGGTTCGGGCGATTTGCGACAAGATGGTGGCGCGGCATCCGCATGTCTTTGGCGACGCCTCGCGCGATAAATCTGCCGAACAGCAGACCCGCGATTGGGAACAGATCAAGGCGGCCGAGCGCGGGGCTGCGCGGGTGCTGGACGGTGTCGCCCTTGGCCTGCCCGCGCTGACCCGCGCGGTCAAGCTGCAAAAGCGCGCGGCTCGGGTGGGCTTTGACTGGCCCAGCACCGATGAGGTTCTGGCCAAGCTGATCGAAGAGGCCGCCGAATTGGTCGAGGCGCGCGACAGTCTGACCCAAGCCGAAGTCGAGGAAGAATTTGGCGATCTGATGTTCGTGATGGCCAATCTGGCGCGGCATCTGCAGATCGACCCCGAAGCGGCGCTGCGGGCGACAAATGCCAAATTCAGCCGCCGCTTTGGCCGGATCGAGGATTTTCTGGCCGAAGCCGGTCGCAGCCCATCGCAAAGCGATCTGGCCGAGATGGACGCGCTTTGGAACCGCGCCAAGGCCGAGGAAAAGGCGGCTAAGGCAGGCAAAAAGTAAAAAGTGTTTTAGTCAGGTATTGACAGACCCCCACCAAGCGGGTCTAACAGCGCCATAACCTGACCAAAGGACTCAACAAATGACTTTTCAGCGCCCGCTCTTCGCCCTTGCCCTTGCGGGCTTTGCCCTGCCCGCCTGCGCCGAAGAGGTGAACATCTATTCCCACCGCCAGCCCGAATTGATCCAACCGCTGCTGGATGCCTTTACCGCCGAAACCGGCATCGCGGTGAATGTGGCCTTTGTCGATAAGGGCATGGCCGAGCGTCTGACAGCGGAAGGCGACCGCTCGCCCGCCGATCTGATCCTGACGGTGGATGTGGCGCGGCTGATCGATGTGGTGGGCGCGGGCGTGACGCAAGCTGTCAGCTCGGCCACGCTTGACCAAAACATTCCAGCCGCGTTTCGCGACCCGCAAGGCCAGTGGTTTGGCCTGACCAGCCGCGCACGGATCGTCTATGCCAGCAAAGATCGGGTAAACCCCGCCGAAATCACCAGCTATGAGGATCTGGCCGATCCGAAATGGCAGGGCCGGCTGTGCATGCGCTCGGGCACCAATGATTACAACCTTGCCCTGACTGCCGCTGTTCTGGCGCATCACGACGCGGATTATACCAAGGCTTGGCTAGAAGGCGTCAAGGCCAATCTGGCGCGCAAACCCACCGGCGGCGACCGCGATCAGGTCAAGGCGATCTGGGCCGGCGAATGCGACATTGCCATTGGCAATACCTATTACATGGGCGAAATGCTGGCGGATCCTGCGCAGGCCGAATGGGCCAATGCAGTGCAGATCTTGTTTCCAACCTTTGCAGCGGGCGGCACGCATCTGAACATCTCTGGCGTGGCGATGACCAAGGCAGCCCCGCACCGCGCCGCGGCCCTCCAGCTGATGGAATGGCTGTCTTCGGATGCCGCGCAACAGATCTATGCCGAGACCAACTATGAATTTCCGGTCAAGGATGGGGTTGCGCGCTCGGCTCTGGTGCAAAGCTGGGGCAGCTTTACGCCTGATGACATCCCGCTTGCCGAAGTTGCCGCCAAACGCCCCGAAGCACTGCGCCTGACCGAAGAGGTCGATTTCGACAACTAACACCCGCAGATTTTGATTTTGACCGGATGGACAAAGCTCCTGCAATGGCGTTTGCTGATGCCAAAGCAGGAGCAAAACATGATCCCTCATCCGCGTAAAATCATCATCGACACCGACCCCGGTCAGGACGACGCCTTTGCGATTTTGCTCGCGCTTGCCAGTCCGGCCGAGGTCGAGGTGCTGGGCATTGTGGCGGTGGCGGGCAATGTGCCGCTGGCGCTGACGCAAAAGAACACCCGGATGATCTGCGAGCTGGCGGGCAAGCCGCAGACCAAGGTTTTTGCCGGTTGTGATCGCCCCTTGCAGCGCAAATTGGTCACCGCAGAGCATGTGCATGGCAAAACCGGCCTTGATGGCCCGATCCTGCCCGAGCCGGTGATGGCGCTGCAAGACCAACACGGCGTTGATTTTATCATTGAAACCCTGCGCCGCGAACCTGCGGGCACGGTGACGCTCTGCCCGCTTGGGCCGCTGACCAATATAGCGCAGGCGTTTTTGCAGGCCCCCGATGTGATCGCGCGGGTGCAAGAGATCGTGCTGATGGGGGGCGCCTATTTTCAGGTTGGCAACATCACCCCTGCCGCCGAGTTCAACATCTATGTCGACCCCGAGGCTGCGGCGATTGTTTTCAAATCTGGCGTGCCCTTGGTGGTGATGCCGCTGGATGTGACGCATAAGGTGCTGACCACCCGCGCGCGGGTCGAAGCCTTTCGTGCCATCGGCAGCCCTGTGGGCCGCGTCGCCGCAGATTGGGCCGATTTCTTTGAACGCTTTGACAAAGAAAAATACGGATCCGACGGCGGCCCGCTGCATGACCCGACAGTGATCGCCTATCTGATCCAGCCCGATCTGTTCAAAGGCCGCCATATCAACGTCGAGATCGAAACCCAATCCGAGCTGACGCTTGGCATGACCGTCGCCGACTGGTGGGGGGTAACGGATCGGCCTGCCAATGCCTATTTCATAGGAGATGTCGATGCGCAGGGCTTTTTTGATCTTTTGACCGAAAGGCTGGCGCGGCTGTAGGCTTTATGCTGGCGGATTTGCGCTACGAGCGCGGCGCTGCACTGCCACGCCCGTAGCGGCCCCTTTGACCCAGCGCAACGCGAGGCTGGGTGAACCCGCGCGCAACAGCCATGAAGCAGCGATAGATAAACGCAGCTGCCTTACGCCGGTTGCACGCCATATTTACATATTTGTAAGAAAACCGCTGGCGCTGGGGTCCAGATCCTAGCCAAGCGCATAGCCGGCGCCGCGCACGGTGCGCAGCACATCTTCGCCGCCCTGCGCGCAAAGCGATTTGCGCAGGCGCCCGATATGCACATCGACCGTGCGGGTATCGACATAGATGTCGCGGCCCCAAACCCGGTCCAGCAGGGTCTCTCGGCTAAACACCCGTCCGGGTTTTTCCATAAAGGTGGCCAGCAGGCGAAATTCGGTTGGCCCCAGTTTCAGCAGATCCTCGCCGCGATGCACGCGGTGGGTTTCGGTATCAAGCCGTATGTCCTGCCATTCCAACACCAGCCCTGCAGTTGCAGGCCGGGTGCGGCGCAGTTGTGCGCGCAGACGCGCCATCAGCTCTGAAACTGAATAGGGTTTGATGACATAATCATCAGCGCCAGTTTCCAAACCGCGCACTTTATCAACATCTTCCGAGCGCGCCGACAGCATGATGATCGGGATCGACCGCGTCTCGGGGCGGGCTTTCAGACGGCGGCAAACCTCGATACCCGATACATGCGGCATCATCCAATCCAGCAAGATCAGATCGGGGGCGCCTTCGGCAATCAGCGCCAAAGCGTCTTCGCCATTATCGGCAGCCTGCACCTCGAAGCCTTCGGCTTCAAGGTTATAGGTCAAAACCGCGCGTTGCGCCGGTTCATCCTCGACCAAAAGTACGACGGGAACCGGACCAGCCATCAGTCTTCGCCCCCAGCAAGCCCAGCCTTGGGACGCATATCTTCGGGCATCGAGCCTGTGGTCAGATAGATCACCTGCTCGGCAATCGTGGTGGCATGGTCGCCCACACGTTCAATATTCTTGGCAATAAAATGCAGATGCATACAGGCCGAGATATTGCGCGGGTCTTCCATCATAAAGGTCAGAAACTCGCGAAAGAGCGCGTTGTACATCTGATCCACTTCTTGGTCGCGCAGACGCACATCGGCGGCCAGACCCGCATCGCGGGTGACAAAGGCATCCAGCGCGTCTTTCAGCAAGATGCTGACCTGCCGCGCCATCCGCCGCACCGAGCCAGAGGCACCCGGGATCGGCGACATCGCGGTCAACACAGGCGTGCGCTTGGCAAGGTTCTTGGCGTAATCGCCGCAGCGTTCAAGGCTGCCTGCGATCTTCATCACCGTCAGCACCGTGCGCAGATCGGTGGCAATCGGCGCGCGCAGCGCAATCACCCGCGCACATTCGGCGTTGATCGATTCTTCCAGCGCGTCAATGGCCGCATCGCCGCGCCGCACCTGTTCGGCCAAAGCGTCGTCTTGGGTATCCAGCGCTTGGGCGGCATCGGCCAGCGCCTGTTCGACCAGACCGCCCATCCGCATGATAAGGGCTTGCACGGCCTCGAGGTCGCGGTCAAAGGCGCTGGCGATATGGGGATCTTTGATCATGGTCGCTCCTTAGCCGATCCGGCCGGAAATATAGGATTCAGTGCGCGGGTCTTGCGGATTGGTGAAAATCTGGCCGGTTTCGCCAAATTCAACCAGGTTCCCAAGGTGGAAAAACGCGGTGCGCTGCGACACGCGCGCGGCCTGCTGCATCGAGTGGGTGACGATCACCACCGAAAACTGGCTGCGCAGCTCGTCGATCAGCTCTTCGACTTGCGCGGTGGCAATCGGGTCAAGCGCGGAACAAGGCTCGTCCATCAACAGCACTTCGGGGCTGGTGGCGATGGCGCGCGCAATGCACAGACGCTGTTGCTGACCGCCCGAAAGCCCGGTGCCAGGCGAGAGCAGCCGGTCTTTGACCTCGTTCCACAGCGCCGCCTTGCGCAGACAGGATTCGACGATCTCGTCCAGCTCGGCCTTGTTGCGGGTCAGGCCGTGGATTTTGGGGCCATAGGCGACATTGTCATAGATCGACTTTGGAAACGGGTTCGGCTTTTGAAACACCATGCCGATGCGGGCGCGCAATTGCACCGGATCGACGCGCGGATCGTAGATATCCTCGCCTTCCAGCGTGATCGAGCCTTCAACGCGGCAGGAGTCGATGGTGTCATTCATCCGGTTGATGCAGCGCAGAAACGTTGATTTGCCACAGCCCGAGGGGCCGATGAAGGCGGTGACGGTCTTGTCAAAAATATCAACATCGACGTCTTTGATGGCGTGGTTGCTGCCATAATAGACCTGCGCCTTGCGGGCCTGAATTTTGATGGTGTGACTGTCCACGCGGCTCTCCAATCTTTGGTCTTTCATTTTGGTTTCCTGACCTTACCAGCGGCGTTCAAATTTGCGACGCAGGTAGATCGCAACCGCGTTCATCGCGATCAAGAACACCAACAGCACGATAATAGCCCCCGAGGCACGCTCGACAAAGCCCGGATCGCCGCGGGTGGTCCAGTTGTAGATCTGCACCGGCAAAGCGGCGGCTGGGTCAAACAGGCCCGCAGGTGGGGCTTCGGGAAAGTCGCGCACAAAGGCGACCATGCCGATCAGCAAAAGCGGCGCGGTTTCGCCCAAGGCTTGCGCAAGGCCGATGATGGTGCCGGTCAAGATCCCCGGCATTGCCAGCGGCAAAACGTGATGGGTGACGGTCTGCAACCGGCTTGCACCGACGCCAAGCGCCGCATCGCGGATCGACGGCGGCACGGCTTTCAGCGCGGCCCGCGTTGGAATGATGATGCGCGGCAGGGTCATAAGCGTCAGCACCAAACCGCCGACAATCGGCGCCGAGGTCGGCAGCCCGACGATGTTGATAAAGATCGCAAGCCCCAAGATGCCGTAAACAATCGAGGGCACAGCCGCCAAATTGGCGATATTCACCTCGATCAGATCGGTGAATTTGTTCTTCGGCGCGAATTCTTCCAGGTAAACCGAGGCCGCAACCCCGATCGGCAGCGCCAGCAGTAAAACCACCGCCATCATGTAAAGCGAACCGATGATCGCAATGCCCAAACCCGCCGCTTCGGGGCGTTTGTCAGACGCATCGGGCATGGTCAGAAACCCGGGGTTCAGCCGCATCTCAAGAATGCCCGCCGCCTTCAGATTATCAGCCAACGCCAATTGCTCGGGCGAGGTGTTTTTATCCAAGGCGGCACTTTCCATCGTGACGCGGCCTTTGAAATAGCCGTCAATCCGACCGCCGGCCAGCACGTTGACAACCACGGTCTGCCCGATCAGTGAAGGGTCCGCCAGCACGCGCGAACGCAGGGTTGCAGGCGCCTCACCCGAGATCAGATTGCCCAGCTTTTTCGGGTTTAGTTCACCCACATCAATGCCGCGCGCTTTGATTTCAGCATCCAGCGATTGCAGCAAGATCTTCTCATAGGTCATCGTCGTGGCTTTCGCCAAAACCTCTGGATCGCGCGCGCCGGTCTTGTCCAAAATCGCCGCATCCAATGTGACGGGATAGGTCAGAAAAGTCTGTTTGAAAGCCGGCAAGCCATTGGAAAAGATCGAGATCAGCAGCCACACCAAGGCAAGCAACGCAATGATGATCGCCGTCAGGCCATAGGCACGAAAGCGTTTCTCGGCGGCATTGCGCGTCGCGGTGCGTGGGTCTTGTTGGTAAAGCGAGACACGGCTCATTCGTATTGCTCCCGATATTTCCGCACGATCACCAGTGCAATCACGTTCAATCCAAGCGTCAGAGTGAACAGAGTCAGCCCCAGCGCAAAGGCCACCAGCGTCTCGGGGCTAGCAAATTCGGTATCGCCGGTCAGCTGGCTGACGATCTTGACGGTGACGGTGGTCATCGCCTCAAGCGGGTTCAGCGACAGTTTTGCCGCAGCCCCTGCCCCCATCACCACGATCATCGTCTCGCCAATCGCGCGGCTGGCGGCCAAAAGCACCGCGCCAACAATGCCGGGCAGCGCGGCAGGCAGCACCACTTGCCGCACAGTTTCCGAAGGCGTCGCCCCCAGCCCCAAAGAGCCGTCGCGCAACGATTGCGGCACCGCGTTGATGATATCGTCCGACAGCGAGGACACAAAAGGGATCACCATGATCCCCATCACCAGACCCGCCGTCAGCACCGAAGACGAGGAATTGCCCAGACCCAAGGGTTGCGCAAAGTAATCGCGCAACAAGGGGCCAACGGTGACCAGCGCAAACAGACCGTAAACAATCGTCGGAATACCGGCCAAAATCTCGATCGCCGGTTTCACCCAAGACCGCGTGGCGCGGCTGGCATATTCGGCCAGATAAATCGCCGACAACAGCCCAATCGGCACCGCCACCAGCAGCGCAATCGCCGAGACATAGAGCGTGCCCCAAAGCAAAGGCAAAATCCCCAGCGAACCGCCACCGCCAAACTTTGGCGACCAATTTGTCGAGAACAGAAAATCTGTGATCGGATAAAGCCGGAAAAAGTGGATCGATTCCACCAAAAGCGAGCCTACGATGCCGATAGTGGTCAAGACCGCAATCAAAGAACACCCCATCAGCAGCCACATCGCAAAGGCTTCGGTGGCATTGCGGGCGCGAAACTCTGGGTTGATGCGGCGCAACCCAAAGATCAGACCGGCCAGAGACAGCGCCAAAGCCGCAACCACCAAACCAAGCCGCGAGGTCGATCCCGCCTCGCGCAGCGCAAGGCTTGCAGCCAGCGTCGACGGCGTGGGCTCGTTTTGCAGCACAATGCCGCCCTCGTTCAGGGCGGTCTTTAGGCTTGTCGCATCTGTCAGCAGCTGCGCTACATCCGCCCCGCGCGCTTGTAGCAGATCCAGCCCCGCCGCAACACGCCGCACATCTGACATCACCAGATCAGCCGATTGCCCCTGCGGAATTTCCGCAGCATCAATCAAAGACAGCGCATGGGTTTCCAGAACCAGTGGCTCGACCAAAAGCCAAGCGATCACTAAAAAAAACGCCGGGACCGCGGTCATCAGCGCCGTGATGCGGCCATAAAACGGCGGAAGAGAATGAAGTTTGCGAATATCGCCAGACACTTGCCCGACTGCGCGGGCTTTGCCGATACTATATCCCAATGCCGCAAGGATAAGGATGATCAGGGAAAGAAGGCCAATGCTCATGTTTATCCTGCCAGACAAAAGATCAAGGGCGCGACCAAAGCCGCGCCCTTAAGGTTAGCTTAGTTCAAAGGCGCCATTGGCGTTTCAGCCTCAACAGCGGCTTGGGTCGCTGCCAATTCTGGATCTGGAACCAGACCGTAGTCTGCCAATTTGCCACCAGGGCCCGCCATCTCATCCGAGACGAAGAACTGGATGTACTCTTTCAGGCCAGGGATCACGCCGATATGGGCTTTCTTGACGTAGAAGAACAGCGGACGCGACACCGGGTATTCGCCCTTTGCGATGGTTTCGACCGAAGGCACAACGCCGTTCATCGAAGCCACTTTCAGCTTGTCGGTGTTGTTCTCATAGAAGGACAGACCGAAGACGCCCATTGCATTGGTATTGGCCGCAATGCGCGACAGGGTCTCGGTATAGTCGCCGTCGATGTCAACCGAAACGCCATCGGTGCGCACAGCCATGCACTTGCCAACAGCCTCTTTTTTCTTTGCATCGTCATCAGCGCCGGTCGAGGCAGCCAAGAAGGCATCATAGGCGCCCGAGTCTTTGCAGCCAGCTTCCAACACGTTGATGTCAAACACTTCGCGTGTGCCGTGCTTGGTACCAGGGATGAAAGCCAGAATGTCTTGCGCGGGCAAAGCTGCGTTTACATCAGCCCAAGTTTTGGCAGTGTTCGCCACAACTGCGCCGTCTTTTGCCACTTCAGCTGCCAAAGCGCCGAACAAATCAGCAGGCGTCAGCACAAAGTCAGGACCGTTGATGTCGGTTGCGAAAACCACGCCATCGTAACCGATGCGGACTTCCATGACGTCTTTCGCGCCATTTGCGGCGCAAGCGTCAAGGTCAGATTGCTTGATGCGCGAGGAAGAGTTCGCGATGTCGATGGTGCCTTCGCCAACGCCTTCGCACAGCTTCTTCCGACCAGCACCCGAACCGCCACCCTCGACAACGGGGGTTTTAAAACCGGAATTTTCGCCAAAAGCCTCGGCAACGATGGTTGAGTAGGGCAGAACGGTGGAAGAGCCTGCGATTTGCAGCTGATCACGGGCCGAAGCCACAACGGTCGAAGCTGCCAAGATTGCGATGGCCGAAGGAATGAGTTTCATCAGAGACATAATGCTCTCCTGTTTTAACACTGAGGCTGCCCCGCATGGCCAACCTTCGCCGCTCCGTCTAAGCCGCTTAGACATAGCTTTTGTGACGTTTGTGTAACAGTTTTATGACAGACGCCAGCCAAAACTCGGATCTGGCGTAATATCAGCAGTTATCCACAAGCTTTTCGCCCAGACCCGACGCAAAAACCGCAGGGGTCGTGCAAAAAGTCCGCCCAGCCCGCACGATTCGAGCCCGTTTTGTGACGAAAGTTAACGCGGCGGCGGCGGGGCCAACCGCTTCATGGCGGCTTCAATCTCGGTTAAACGCGACAAAACATCATCCCGATAGCTATCGGTTTGCTGGCGCGCCTCGGCTTGATGCGCGTCTTGCATCGAATTCACCATCAAACCGACAACAAGGTTCACCACAGCAAAGGTTGTGACCAAGATAAAAGGCACAAAAAACAGCCAAGCATAGGGGAAAACCTCCATCACCGGACGCACAATACCCATCGACCAGCTTTCCAAGGTCATGATTTGAAACAGCGAATAGGCCGAGCGACCAAGCCCGCCGAACCATTCAGGAAAGGCCGCGCCAAAGAGTTTCGTCGTCATCACCGCGCCAATGTAAAAAATCACCCCCATCAGCAAAAACACCGACCCCATCCCTGGCAAAGCGTTCAGCAACCCCTCGACCACCCGCCGCAGCGTTGGCGCAACCGAGATCACCCGCAGCAACCGCAGCACCCGCATCGCACGCAACACCGTAAGCCCCCCCGCCCCGGGCATCAACGAAATCGCCACGATGCTAAAGTCGAACAAATTCCAGCCATCGCGCAGATAGCCCCAGCGCAGCGCAAAAACCTTCACCAGCAACTCTGCCACAAAAAAGCTTAGGCACAGCCGGTCCAGCAACACAATCACTCCCCCCGCCCGCGCCATCACGCTTTGCGATGTTTCAGCCCCCAGCAAGGCCGCGTTAAACAACACGACACTCAGCACAGCAGTTGAAAACAAATTATGGGAAATCAAGGCTATAGCACGGCTTTGCAGCGAGGGGCTCGACATTTACGCAGTCTCCAATCTTTACGCGCACCACTGGGAAAATTGGGTTTATGCAAAGCATTTGGCGCGTATTTTTGCAAGCTGGCGCAACAACGCTCGGCGCAAATTAGGCGGCCTCATCGATGCCGGTGCTAGGCCAAAGGCAAAAGCACCGAAAAGCGGCTGCCCTTGCCCTTTTCGCTCTCGATCACCAAGCGGCCGCGATGGCGATTAACGATATGCTTTACAATCGCAAGCCCCAGCCCCGTGCCGCCCTTTTCGCGCGAGCGGTGACCATCGACGCGGTAGAACCGCTCGGTCAAGCGCGGAATATGCAGCGAATCAATGCCTTCGCCCTGGTCAATCACCCGCAGCACAATCTGCTCACCGCGCGGCGCGATCTCTTTGCCCAGCGTGACCCGCACCACCGCCCCCACAGGGCTGCCGTATTTGATGGCATTTTCGACCAGATTGTTCATCACTTGCGTCATCTGATCGGCATCCGCGCGCAGCATCAGCGGTGCGTCACAGCCCTCCAACACAAGCCCCACCCGCGCGGTTTCCGCAACCGTGCGCAACCCGCTCGCCACCCCGCGCAGCAGGGCTGCCAGATCGACGGCTTCGGTCGGGCGGCGCAGCTCTTCGGCCTCCACTCGGCTTAGATGCAACAGATCACGCACAAGCCGACTCATGCGTTCCGCCTCACGCGCCATGATCGCCAAAAACCGCTCACGCGCGGCAGCATCATTACGCGCAGGGCCCTGCAAAGTCTCGATAAACCCCAAAAGCGCTGTCAGCGGCGTGCGCAATTCATGGCTAACATTGGCAACAAAATCCCGCCGCATTTGCCCCATCTGCTCCAGGGCCGAGTGATCTTCAAACACGCAAAGCGCCCCCGAGGGCAGCGGGCTGACAGTGACCTGATAGATCACATCCTGCGCCACCGCTGAAATCGCCAGCCGCACTTTCGAGCCGCCCCGCCCCGTTAAGGCTGCCTCGATCGCGCGAATAAAATCCGGCTGACGAAAGCTGATGCCATGGTGACGCCCCAGCAGCGCCTGCCCAAAAAGCGCCAGCGCGGCGTCATTGGCAAGCGTGATCCGCGCATCTGGATCAACCACCAAGGCCGCCAAAGGCAGACCCTGCAACACCGCCAAAGTTTCGATCCGGCTTTCCATTTCTGCGGCCCCGCTGCGGTGACTTTCTTGCTGCCCTCAGACCAGTTCTGACTTGATCGAGCAACAGCAATGTGAAAAATTTAACCCTCAAGCGCGGGTTTATCCGCACCAATAAGTTGATTCTCTATATTTATGAAATTCTTAGACATAGCCCATTTTCAAAAGACATATTTCTTTCAAGGTGACGCTCCGTGTATCAAACCAATGGCTCCTTATTGTTTATCAGCCAGACAACCGCAAATTTGACCGCAGATCTGCAAGCGGGGCACCACATCGGCTTTACAGAACTGAGCGCCGAAAAACTGCATCAGCTTGCCCCGGAAATCGTGGTCTGCCCGCTGGTCAGCGCAGATTTTGACGCTGTCATCGTATTGGAGCGGCTAAAATCGCTTGGCTTTGCCGGCCAATGTCTGGTGCTATCGGCCAAATTGCCGCAACAAGCGCTGGTGCTGGCCGAACTCAGACGCATCGCAGGCCCAATCGTGGTTCGACTGATCGACAGCGCGTCGCTCTAGGCCTTAGACTGCCGCCGTATCGCGTTGATAGATCCAGTCATGGTCAGGATCATTCTGAAACCGCCAATTGCGCCGCGGCCCTGCCATGACGTTCAGATAATACATCTCATAACCATAAGGCGCACCGCAAGGATGATGGCCCTTGGGCACCAAAACCACATCGTGGTTTTTCACGGCCATGGTTTCATCCAGACTGCCGTCTTCGGTATAGACCCGCTGCACCCCAAAGCCCTGCGCCGGATTCAAGCGGTGATAATAGCTCTCCTCCAGATAGGTCATGCGCGGAAAATCATCCTCATCATGACGATGGCTTGGATAAGACGACCAATTGCCCGCAGGCGTGAACACCTCTGTCACCAACAGGCTGTCTGCCACATCCAAGGCCTCCATGGCGATGTTGTTGATATAGCGGGTATTGGCGCCGGTGCCGCGCGGGGTCAGCGTAATTCCCTCTGGCCCCAAGCGCCGCGCGACATGGCCCGATTTGCCGGGCGCAGAACAAACCGCAAGCGTGCAATCGCTGCTGGCAGTGGCGCGCCAATCGCTGTCATTGGGCAGATAAAGACAATGCGGAGGGGTGCGCTCGAACACATCCATCCGCGCGCCCATCACTCCCCAATCCTGCCCCGCGGCCTCGATATGCGCCAGCCCCTCGACCAGCACCAAGATCACCTCGCGCGACCCCGTCACCTCGGCCACGCTCTCGCCTGCCTTCAGCCGGTAAAGTCCAAAGCCGACATAGCCCCAGCCCGCGCTTTCAGGCGTGATGTCATGCACCTTGCCCGACACCCCCAGTGGTTTTCGCAGCAAATCAGCCATCTTCGCGCCTTTCATCTGTCTAAAAATATCCCGGGGGTGCGGGGGCTGGCCCCCGCTGCCGCCAGTTTCAGCCGTCCAAGCCTGCCCGCTTGGCAAAAGCCTTCAAACTGCGCAAACCCAGACTTTGATACTCAAACGGCAGCCGCACCGAAGGGTCCTGCTCGGCCTCGATCACCAACCAGCCCTGATAGCCATGCAGCGCTGCCACTTCCAAAACGCTGACAAAATCCACCGCCCCTTCGGCATCGCCCGGCACGGTAAACGCGCCCCGCCGCACGCCTTCCAAGAACGACAACCCCTGTTCGCGCACCTGTGCGGCAATCTCGGCCCGCACGTTTTTGGCGTGAATATGCCCCACCCGCGCCATATGCTTTTTCGCCACCCGCAGCGGATCGCCGCCGCCGTAATAGCAGTGTCCAGTGTCCAAAAGCAGATGCGTATGCGGGCCGGTTTCGGCCATCAGCCGGTCAATCTCCCATTCGGCCTCGACAATCGTGCCCATGTGATGGTGATAAACCAAGGTCACACCTTGGGCTGCCGAAAACGCCGCCAGCGCCTCGATGCCCTGACCAAAGGCCTTCCAGTCTGCATCAGCCAGATGCGGGCGATCGTTCACCGCTTTGCTGTCGTCGCCGTGAATGGCGTTCGAGGTCTCGCAAACGATAATCACCTTGCAGCCCATGGCTTTCAGCAGATCCAGATAGGGCTGCATCGCGGCCTTTTCGGCCTCGACCGAATTGACCAGCAAATTGGTCGAATGCCAGCCCGAGATATAGGAAATCCCGCGCGGCTGAAACAGCGCCGTCAGCCCCTCGGGCGTCAGCGGCATTTTATGGCCCTTCTCAATACCGTCAAAACCGATGGCTGCGGTCTCATCCAGACATTGCTCCAGGCTGATATGCGCGCCCAAGCTGCGGTCGTCGTCGTTGGTCCAAGCGATTGGATTGGTGCCGTATTTGATCATGATGTCACACGTTTAGTCAGCAAGACGCTGAAGTTTCTGATGTTTTTCAAAGGCTGCGCGGGCTGCCGTCACCTCGGCGCGGGTCGAGACTTCGGGCACGCCGACCTCCCACCACGTACCGCCAGCCTCGGTTCCGGGCCAAGGATCGGTGTCGATCACGATGACCTGCGGAATTTTAGCCCCTTTGGCGGCGCGCAAGGCGGCCTCAAGCTCGGCAATCGTCGCCACTTTCACCGCATGCGCACCCATAGCGCCCGCATGGGCGGCAAAGTCGATATGGCTGGGGTTCACATGATAGCTTTGGTCCAAAAGGTTGTTGAACCCTGCGCCACCGGTGCCTTTTTGCAACCGGTTGATGCAGCCATAGCCCCGGTTATCGGTGATCACCACGGTAAAGGCCAGACCCATCATCACAGCGGTGGCAAGTTCGGAATTGGCCATCATATAGCTGCCATCGCCCAGCATGCAGATCACATCCGCATCAGGCCGCGCCATTTTGATGCCCATGGCGCCTGCAATCTCATAGCCCATGCAGGAAAAGCCGTATTCCATATGATACCCGCCGACAGGCGCGTCCCAGATCTTGTGCAATTCGCCCGGCATGGTGCCCGCAGCCGACATCACCACGGTATCGGGCCCCGCACTGCGCTGCACTGCCCCAATCACCTGCATATCGGTGGGCAAACCAGCCGCCTTTGGCGCGGCCTTGACGCCTGCCGTCACTGCGGCCCAATCGTCTTGCAACCACAAGGGCTTGGGCCAGATGCGGTTGTGCAGGGCCTTGCTGATTGCGCTAAGCGCTGTGCGCGCATCCGAGACAAGGTTCAGCGCGCCATGCTTATAGGCGTCATAGGCGGCGACGTTGATCGACAAGATCCGCCGCTCGGGGTTCTTGAACAGCGACCACGAGCCGGTGGTGAAATCTTGAAACCGCGTGCCAACCCCAATCACCAGATCCGCCGCCTCGCAAACCGCATTGGCCGAGGCCGCCCCCGTCACGCCCACGGGGCCAAAATTCAGCGGATGATCAAAAGCAAGGCTGGATTTGCCGGCCTGCGTTTCTACAACCGGGATCACATGGGTCGAGGCAAAGGCCGCAAGTGCGGCTTCCGCGCCCGAATAGATCACACCGCCGCCTGCCACGATCACCGGGTTCTTCGCCGCCTTGATCGCCGCAATCGCTTCGGCCAATTCATCAGCATCCGCCTCGGGACGACGAATTTTCCAGACCTTGGGCGTGAAGAACGAGGCCGGATAGTCATAGGCCTCGGCCTGCACATCTTGGCAAAACGCCAGCGTCACTGGGCCGCAATCGGCGGGATCGGTCATCACCCGCAGCGCACGCGGCAACGCCGTCATGATCTGTTCAGGCCGCAGGATGCGGTCAAAATAGCGGCTGACGGGCTTAAAGCAATCATTGGCGCTGACGGTGCCGTCGTTAAACACCTCTAGCTGTTGCAGCACCGGATCGGGGGCGCGGTTGGCAAAGACATCGCCCGGAATAATCAACATCGGCAGGCGGTTGGCAAAGGCCACACCCGCAGCCGTCACCACATTCAGCGCGCCCGGCCCGATCGAGGTGGTCACCGCCATCGCACGGCGGCGCTTTTGCGCCTTGGCATAGGCAATCGCCGCATGCGCCATGGTTTGTTCGTTATGGCCGCGCCATGTCGGCAAAACCTCGCGGTGGGCGTAAAGCGCCTCGCCCAGACCTGCGACATTGCCATGGCCAAAGATCGCCCAAACGCCTTCGATAAAGCGGTTGCCGTCTTCGGTCATCTGCACCGACAGCCAGCGCACCATGGCTTGGGCGGCGGTCAAACGGATGGTGGTCATGGCTGTGCTCCTTTGCGTGCGGCGTCCCAGATGCCGCACAAGCGGCGGAAACCCTCGGCCATTGTGGCGGTTGTGCTGGCATCGTCAATCCGCCCTGCGATCCAATCGGCATAGGGCTGGGCGAAAATCGTGCGGCCCACGGCAAAGCCTTTGACCAGCGGGAATTCTGCCGCCAAGCGGAACGAGGCGGCAAGCTCGGCTTCTGATTGCCCAAGCCCCAGAATAACAATGCCTTGGGTATGGGCGTCGCGGCTGGTGATCGCCTCGCAGGTGGCGGCCCAAGCAGCCCGGCTTTGCATCGGCTCCAACTTCCACCAATCGGGGTAAATGCCGATGTCATAAAACCGCGAGATCAGCTTGGCCGTGGTCAGATCATCGACAGGGCCAACCTTGGAAGGGATGACTTCCAGCAGCATTTCCAAGCGGTTGCGACGGCAGGCATGGAACAGCCGCGTGATCGTCGCCTCTTGCTCGGCCTGCATCTGGGGCTGATCATCGGGGTGGCAAAAGCACAAAACCTTGACGGTGTTTTCCAGCGCCCATTCCGACAGGCCGCCAAAATCAGGCCCCAGTTCGGGTTCAAGCGTCAGGGGGCGCGAGGCCGGCCATTCCACCGGCCGCCCGATCCAAAGCCCCTGCCCGGCCGCGCGGTGCAGCGCCGATTTGCCCAGCCGATTGTCACAAAGCAGACCGTAGCCCGCCTCGCCTCGTGAAACCTGCAAGACCGCGTCCAGACACAGCTCTTTGAAGGCCGCCATCTTCTCGGGCGTCGAGCCCGCCACCTCTTCCAATTGCAGGCGGTGATCAAAGGCAAAGGCGCGCACCTGCGACCAGGTTTTGCGCCGATTGGTCGACCAATGGATCTGTTCCAATTCGGCATCTTTGCGCAGCGCAGGGGTTTTCACCCCGCGTTCCAGGAAAAACTGCAGCTCCGTAAGGCTTGGATAGGCCGGGGTGCAGCCATGCCGCGACACCGCAAAAGCCCCGCAGGCATTGGCGTATTTCAGCGCATTCGGCCAGCTTTCGCCATCCAGCCAGCCCTTGGTCAGCCCCGACATAAAGCCGTCGCCCGCCCCCAGCACGTTAAACACCTCGATCGGAAAGCCGGGGCCGGTCTGGCCCTGATCCAATGTGTCAGGGATCGCGCCTTCAAAGGCCGCAGCCCCCGCAGCCCCGCGCTTGCACACCAGCGTGGCCTTCGAGACCGCGCGCACCGCCCGCAAAGCCTCGATGGTATTGGTCGAGCCGCCTGCGATGTGAAACTCTTCTTCGGTGCCGACGATCAGATCGAAATAATGCAGATGCGCCTGCAACTTAGCCGTGACGCCCGCAGATTCGATAAAGCGGCTTTCGCCGTCGCCATGCCCCGCAAGCCCCCAAAGATTGGGGCGGTAGTCGATATCCAACGCCGTCTGCGCACCATGTTTGCGCGCCAGTTTCAGCGCCTTGATCACCGCGGCTTCGGTGCGGGCATGCGACAAATGCGTGCCGGTGGCGATCACTGCGCGGGTGCTGGCGATGTAATCCTCGGCGATATCATCTTCGCACAGCGCCATATCGGCGCAGTTTTCGCGATAAAAAATCAGCGGAAACTGATGCTCGTCGCGGATGCCAAGGATCACCAAGGCCGTCAGCCGCGCAGGGTCGGTGACCACGCCTTGGGTATCAACGCCTTCGCGCGCCAGCTCTTCGCGGATAAAGCGGCCCATATGCTCGTCGCCGACCCGCGTGATCAGCCCCGATTTCAGCCCCAACCGCGCCGTGCCCGCCGCCATATTGGTGGGCGAGCCGCCGATATATTTCTGGAATGACCCCATATCTTCCAGCCGACCGCCAATTTGCGCGCCATAAAGATCGACGGAAGACCGCCCGATCGTGATCACATCCAAGGTTTTCATCTACATCCCCAGCAATACGGCGCGGAATCACAGCTGACGCCCGCGTTTTGGAACATTTATTCCAAAAATCCGTGCGGCGAAAGTGTTTTCTACGCGGTCTCGTCGCGGCGCGCGCCAACGGCAACCGCAAGCGTCAGCGCCAAGGCCAAGGTCGCCGAAAGCGAGCGAAAGGCACCGAAATCCACCTCGGGCACCGTCAAAACCGCATCGGCCGAGCGGGCAAGCGGGCTGGTCAACCGATCCGTCAGCGCCACCACACTTAGACCACGGCCATGCGCTTCGGCGGCAAGTGCTATGGTTTCTTCGGAATAGGGCGCGAAAGTAATCGCCAAAACCGCATCGCCCGCGCGCAGGGCATGGCGATGATCCAGCTTGCCAACGCTGTCATGCAGCATCGCGGGCACGGCCATTTTCTCGAAGACATAGGCCAGATAGCTGGCAATCGGAAAGGCGCGGCGCAGACCCACGACATGCAGCGTATCGGCCTGAGCCAAAAGCTCGACCGCCGTCGTCAGCGCCGCTTCGTCAGTGGATTTCACTAAGGATTCAAGGGAGATCCGCCCCGCGTCCACAAATTCCGCCAAAAGCGCCGAGGCGGTGCCCGACCCTGCTTGTTTCAGGTTTTTCAGACGCGTGGCATAATCGGGAAAGCCCGGCGCATAGGCCTCGCGGAACATCTTTTGCA
Source organism: Cypionkella sp. (assembly GCF_036782355.1). NCBI lineage: Bacteria > Pseudomonadati > Pseudomonadota > Alphaproteobacteria > Rhodobacterales > Paracoccaceae > Cypionkella > Cypionkella sp. The sequence continues at coordinate 5,176 of NZ_DAIPZF010000013.1, read as the reverse complement.
TCTCGGAAAACCCCGAGTAGCCCATGATCTGGCAAAACCGCATCAGCGCCGAGGGCGGCACATCGGCCCCCGTCGCAAGTTCAGCCACGGTCGAGACCGCGATCCGGTCAACATTGGCGGCAATATGATCGGCGCATTGACGCAAGCGGCGCGGCAGCCCCTGCGAGATCTGCGTCAGACGCGCCAAAAAGGCCTCGACGCTTTCGGGCGCGGTCACGGGCAGATCATCAACTTCCATGGGGCGTTCTTTTCCAACTTCTTCGTACCAAATCTACGTCAGTGGAACAAAAATTCCAATGATTTTTTACACAGGCTTGGCATAGCGCTGGATCAGCGCAGTGTTCACCGCCGGGGTGACGAATTTCGAGACATCGCCACCCAGACGCGCGATCTCTTTTACCAGCTTGGAAGCAATCGCCTGACGGCGTGCGTCGGCCATCAAAAACACGGTTTCAATGGTGGCATCCATCGCACGATTCATCCCAACCATTTGGAATTCATACTCAAAATCTGCAACCGCTCGCAGGCCGCGCACAATCACCGTCGCACCAACATCATTGGCGCAATCAATCAGCAGGTTTTCAAACGGATGCACGATAATCTCGCCCCCCGTCTTGGCGATGATGCCTTCGCATTCGGCCTGAACCATCGCAACGCGCTGCTCCAAACCAAAGGCTGGGCCCTTGTCGCGGTTGATGGCCACACCAATCACCAGCCGATCCACCAAGGCCATCGCGCGCTGAATGATGTCAACATGGCCCAGCGTGATCGGATCAAACGTTCCGGGATAAAGTCCGATGCGCATGAAGCCCTCCTGCTGTGCGTCTGCCTACGCAACAATATTGCGCCCGCCGATGCAAGGGCTTTCATGCGCGCTGAGGCTGCACCGCGTTTTCGGCAACAGCCTCTAACCGCTGCATTTCCTTACGAATCTCGGCCAAAAGCTGCTGGGCAAAACGGTTCAGGCGCGCCACGCGGCCGTCGTCGGCATGGCGGATCAGCCAAAAGCTGCGGGTCAGACTGATCTGATCGGGGATCACCCGCACCAGTTCGGGGGCGGCTGGCAAGGCAAAGTCATGCACAACCCCAACCCCCGCAGCGTGGCGCAGAAAGTTCAACTGAACCGAGACCGAATTCGAGGCCAAAGGCGGCGCTTTCACCCCAATCTCGGTCAGATAATCCAGTTCCTTGTCAAAGATCATGTCGGGAATATAGCCGACAAAGCGGTGCGCTTGCAGATCAGCGGGGGTTAAAATCGCGGCATGACGAGCAAGATAGTCGCGCGAAGCAGCAAGGTGCAGGCGGTAATCGGTCAGCTTTTGCACCGTCAAGCGCCCCGCTTCGGGCCGACTGACGCCAATCGCCATATCGGCTTCACGTTTGGAGAGGTTAAACACCCGCGGCAGCGCCACCACCTGCACCTCGAGCCCGGGATTGGCGTCGCAGATCCGCGCCAAAACCTGCGGCAGCAGATAGTTGGCGCAGCCATCGGGCGCGCCCAGCCGGATCTGGCCGGTCAGCCGCTCTGGCCCCTCTGCCGCATCGCTTGCCCCCAGCACCGCAGCCTCGGCGCGCTCGGCATGGCTTTGCAGCCGCGTGCCCGCTTCGGTCAGCGCATAGCCCTGTGGGGTTTTGGTGAACAGCCGCGCGCCGACGGACTCCTCCAGCCGCGCCACCCGCCGCCCAACCGTGGCGGGGTCAATCTTCAACCCCCGCCCTGCCCCAGACAGGCTTTCCGCCCGCACCACGGCCAGAAAGATCCGCAAGTCATCCCAATCCATCGCCGCCCCTTTGCAAAAATGCAAAACCTGTTTGAGATATTGCCTCTGTTCGCAGCAATTTCGCAAGGGTATAACATCCGCAACTTAGGGAGAATACCATGCAAGAAATCGGTCATTGGATTAACGGGAAAACTGTCGCGGGCACTTCGGGGCGGTTTGCCGATGTGTTCAACCCAGCCACCGGCGAAGTGCAGGCAAAGCTTGCGCTGGCGTCAAAAGCAGAGCTGGATGCGGCCACCGCAGATGCAGCGCTTGCGCAAGTGAAATGGGGGGCCACCAACCCACAGCGCCGCGCGCGGGTGATGATGGCGATGGTTGGCCTGTTGAACCGCGATATGGACAAGCTGGCCGAAGCGCTGTCGCGCGAGCATGGCAAGACCATTCCCGATGCCAAGGGCGACATTCAGCGCGGTCTGGAAGTGATCGAGTTTTGCATCGGCGCGCCGCATTTGCTGAAGGGCGAGTTCACCGACAGCGCCGGCCCCGGCATTGACATGTATTCGATGCGCCAGCCGATCGGCGTGGCCGCTGGCATCACACCTTTCAACTTTCCAGCAATGATCCCGCTGTGGAAAATGGGGCCGGCTTTGGCCTGCGGCAATGCCTTTATCCTGAAACCCTCCGAGCGCGCGCCAAGCGTGCCGATGATGCTGGCCGCCCTGTTTAAAGAAGCGGGCCTGCCCGACGGCGTGTTGCAAGTGATCAACGGCGACAAAGATTCGGTCGACGCGATTTTGGACAATGAGACGATTTCCGGCATCGGCTTTGTCGGCTCGACCCCGATTGCGCAATATATCTATGCGCGCGGCACGGCCAACGGCAAGCGCGTGCAGTGTTTTGGTGGTGCGAAAAACCACATGATCATCATGCCAGACGCAGACCTTGACCAAGCCGCAGATGCGCTGGTGGGTGCGGGCTACGGCGCTGCGGGCGAACGCTGCATGGCAATCTCGGTTGCGGTGCCGGTTGGCAAGGCGACGGCAGATGCGCTGATCGCACGGCTGATCCCGCGGATCGAAAAGCTGAAGGTTGGCCCCTACACTGCGGGCAATGATGTTGATTACGGCCCGGTTGTCACCGCTGCCGCGAAAGCCAATATCATGAAGCTGATCGAGACCGGCGTGGCACAGGGCGCAGATCTTGTCGTCGATGGCCGCGATTTCAGCCTGCAAGGCTATGAGGAAGGCTTCTTTGTTGGCCCTCACCTGTTTGACAATGTCACCACCGATATGGACATCTACCGCAAAGAGATTTTCGGGCCGGTTCTGTCGGTTGTGCGCTCGGAAAGCTATGAGGCCGCGCTGAAAATGGCGATGGATCACGAATATGGCAACGGCACCGCGATCTATACCCGCGACGGCGACACCGCGCGCGACTTTGCCGCCCGCGTCAATGTCGGCATGATCGGCATCAACGTGCCAATTCCGGTGCCTTTGGCCTATCACACCTTTGGCGGCTGGAAAAAATCCTCTTTCGGCGATTTGAACCAGCACGGGCCAGACGCTTTCCGCTTTTACACCCGCACCAAGACCATCACCTCGCGCTGGCCTTCGGGGATCAAAGAAGGCGGCGAGTTTAACTTCAAGCAGATGGAATAATAAAAGCGGGGCCGGTCATCCGGCCCCGTTTTCCTTGATCAAGATCAAGAGAGATACATTCAAGATGTGGTATATTCGGGAAAGGCAGCAAAAGCGGTCCCCCATAAAAGGAATACACCCATGCTGAAAACCAATGTCGGATCGACGGACCGCATCCTGCGGGTTGTGCTTGGCGCAGGTCTGCTGATCTGGTTCTTTTTGGACAATGGCAGCGGGCCTTGGCATTATGCCAAGCTGATCGGCCTGGTGCCACTGCTGACCGGCCTGATGTCGTCTTGCCCGCTTTACAGCCTGTTTGGCATGAACACCTGCCCGATGAAACGCTAAGCAAAACCGCCCCCAAAGCCTTTGGGGGCGCTTTTTTTCAGCGCGGCCGCAACAGATCTTTCAGATAGCGGCCGGTGTGGCTGGCCTCGATCTTGACGATGTCTTCGGGGGTGCCCACGGCGACAATCTCGCCGCCGCCATCGCCGCCTTCGGGGCCAATGTCGATCACCCAATCGGCGGTTTTGACCACATCCAGATTGTGTTCGATCACCACAACGGTATTGCCCTGATCGACCAATTCATGCAGCACTTCCAACAGCTTGCGCACATCTTCAAAGTGCAGGCCGGTGGTGGGTTCATCCAGAATGTAAAGCGTGCGACCGGTGGCGCGGCGCGACAGCTCTTTTGACAGCTTGACCCGCTGCGCCTCGCCGCCGGAAAGCGTGGTCGCCTGCTGGCCAACCTTGATATAGCCAAGACCCACCTGACACAGCGCATCCATCTTGTCGCGGATCGAGGGCACGGCTTGGAAAAAGCCCAGAGCCTCTTCACATGTCATATCAAGAACGCCAGCTATGCTTTTGTCTTTAAACTTAATTTCCAATGTCTCGCGGTTATAGCGCTGACCCTTGCAGGTCTCGCAGGTCACATAGACATCGGGCAGAAAGTTCATCTCGATCTTCAAAACGCCGTCACCCTGACAGGCCTCGCAGCGCCCGCCCTTGACGTTAAAGCTGAAGCGTCCGGCCGCATAGCCGCGGGCTTTGGCTTCGGGAAGGCCTGCAAACCAATCGCGGATCGGGCCAAAAGCGCCGGTATAGGTGGCAGGGTTCGAGCGCGGGGTGCGGCCAATCGCGCGCTGATCAATGTCGATCACCTTGTCCAGATGCTCGAACCCCTTGATGGTTTCGCAAGGGGCTGGCGTTTCATGCGCGCCGTTCAGGCGGGTGGCGGCGGTCTTGAACAGGGTTTCAATCGTCAGCGTCGACTTGCCGCCGCCCGACACACCGGTCACGCAGATGAACTTGCCCAAGGGGAATTCGGCGGTGACGTTTTTCAGGTTGTTGCCGGTGGCCCCCACCACCGTCAGCTTTTTGCCCGAACCCGCGCGCCGTGTGCGTGGCACCGCAATCGCGCGCGCGCCGGACAGATATTGCCCGGTCAGGCTGGCCGGATCGGCCATGATCTGCGCAGGCGTGCCGTGACTGACCACCGCACCGCCATGCACCCCCGCCCCCGGCCCCATGTCAAAGACGTAATCGGCAACCCGAATGGCGTCTTCGTCATGCTCGACCACCAGCACGGTATTGCCCGCATCGCGCAGGTTTTTCAGCGTCAACAACAGCCGGTCATTGTCGCGTTGGTGCAGGCCGATCGAGGGTTCGTCCAGCACATAAAGCACCCCCGTCAGGCCCGAACCGATTTGGCTGGCAAGCCGGATGCGCTGGCTTTCGCCGCCCGAAAGCGTGCCCGCCGCGCGCGACAGCGTCAGATAGTTCAGCCCGACATTGACCAAGAAACCCAGCCTTT